>NZ_JBVAYV010000004.1:0-189407 GCF_055412805.1 Pseudarthrobacter kochi | reverse complement strand
CTCCGTTGAAGTAAAACAGACACAACCAACACCCCCGGGAAAACGGGACGTATTGACTGCACAAAATTTGAAACCAGCTGTAAAAACCAGACCACACCACGGGGTGGCGGACCTGGTCAATTCAACCAATTCAATACAATAAATTGGTATCAACAAACTTGGCACACTATTGAGTTCTCAAACAACAGACACACCCGGCACCACCACAACCAAGGGCCGTGGATCGCTCCGGAGCAACTTATCAAACTTACCCGAACCCGGAACCCTTTGCAAATCAGCATTCCTGCGATCCACAAACTCTCCGGAAGGTCCCCACCCGCAACACGCACACTCAAAAGTGCGCCAAATTCTCAGGCTGTTCATCAGGGGGTCGGTCGCAAACTCTCCGCATCAGCGGCGGCGACTCGAATTACTTTACACGCCACCAGACCCCCACACAAATCCACCCCACCACCACCCCCACAAACCCCGCCACCACACGGATGTCAAGAGCCCGGCCGCCCCGTTCGGCACCCCCAGCCCGGAAACCCGCCCCTGTGTACTGGCTCACATCCCAGCCGCACCGGCCGCCGCGCACACCAGTCACCCGCCGTCGAGCCTCAAACGCAAGAAGGGCCGGCAACCGTGAGGTTGCCGGCCCTTCTTAGACCACTGGAATCAGCAGTGCTGAGCTAACAGGAGTGCTGAATTACCAGGAAGACTTCGTGATGCCCGGGAGCTCACCGCGGTGAGCCATGTCGCGGAAGCGAACACGGGAGATGCCGAACTTCTGGAAGGTACCGCGCGGGCGGCCATCGATGATGTCGCGGTTACGCAGGCGTACCGGCGAGGCGTTGCGGGGCAGCTTCTGCAGGCCGAGGCGCGCAGCTTCGCGGGCTTCGTCGGTCGACGCGGGGTCAACCAGAGCCTTCTTCAGTTCGAGGCGCTTTGCAGCATAACGCTCGACGATGACTTTACGCTGTTCGTTCTTAGCGATCATTGACTTCTTAGCCATGTGTTTAGCGCTCCTCTCGGAATTCGACGTGCTTGCGGATGCGGGGGTCGTACTTCTTCAGAACCATACGGTCCGGGTCGTTACGACGGTTCTTGCGCGTCACGTAGGTGTATCCCGTGCCCGCGGTCGACTTGAGCTTGATGATCGGACGTACGTCCTTGTCCTTAGCCATTAGAGCTTCACTCCTCGTGCCAGGATGGCGGCTACGACTACGTCGATGCCACGCACGTCGATGGTCTTGATGCCACGTGCAGAGACCTGCAGGGTGACATTACGGCGCAGGGACGGAACCCAGTAGCGCTTCTTCTGGATGTTCGGGTCGAACCGGCGCTTGTTGCGTCGGTGCGAGTGCGAAATGCTGTGTCCAAAGCCCGGCTCGGCTCCGGTCACCTGGCAGTGTGCTGCCATGACGACTCTCCTCAAAAATAAATGAAACGGTTGCGGAGTTCCCGCGTAACCGTGCGACAGGCGGCGTCCGCATCCAGCCCCCACACGGATTCGGTAGTTCCGCAGCGTTCAGGCAGGCGGCGTAAACCGACTGCTTTCCTCACTGCGGCGAAGATTGTGGGCCACGGTCACCGGGCGGCGGAAACCTTGTGGGAAGCCACCGCGAAGTACCGGGATGCTGGGCGAATACAGGAGTGCACGCAACTTGAGCCCCTAACTACCGGCCCTCAGGACTGTCGATGTTGCAGACGAATCCCGCCAACCGGAGCAATTGCACACGCTCCGCGCCACCTAGCGCCTACCAAGTCTACGAGCTTGACGAATTAAAGACCAATCCGGTATCCGGCGGTGTATAAGGGGTGCCGGCCGGTTCGGCGCGAAGTCACATCGGCACCCTAGCGCTTTCACAGCAAAATGATAGGCGCCGGGCGGACGGTGGAACCATGAATTCTTCACTCCAGACGGCCCTGCCGGCCACGGCCCGCCGCACTCCCGTGGAGCGATTCCGCGGTCAGTCCCGGCGCCGCCTGCTCCGGGCAGACCTCCTGACCGTGCTCGCGTGGGCTTCGGTGGCCTTGTCCATCGCACTCTGGCTCGCCGACGGCGGCGTCACGGGGTTCTCGACCCTGGCCGGCTCCTTCACGGCCCTGGGAATCGTCGCCGGGCTGGCCGGCATGAACCTTGTACTGCTGATGTTGCTGTTGGCGGCGCGTATTCCCCTAATCGATGGCGCGGTCGGGCACGACCGGGCCCTGGAATTCCACCGCAAACTCGGCAAACCGTCGCTGTACCTGCTGCTCGCGCACGGAATCCTGATCGCAATCGGATATGGAATGGCCGAAGGGCTCGATCCGGTGAGTGAGCTCGTGTCCCTCTGGGTGCTGGTCCCGGACATGTGGCTCGCCATCGTGTCCATGGGACTGTTCATCGCCGTTGTGGTCACCTCGCTGGTCGCCGTCCGACGCCGGTTCCCTTACGAATTTTGGTATGCCGTCCACCTGCTGACCTACGCAGCGGTGCTGACCGCAATCTCGCATCAGTTCAGCACCGGGGCGCTCTTCGCCGAGGGCACCTGGCAGCGCTGGTACTGGCTGGCCAGCTGCATCGGCACCGGCGCCGCCCTGGTCCACTACCGCGTCCTGGAGCCGCTCGTGGCCACCGTCCGGCACCAACTGACGGTGAGCCGCGTCGTGACGGAGGGTCCCGGTGTCGTCAGTATCGAACTGGCGGGCCGCCACCTCGACGAACTGGCCGGCAGCGGCGGCAGGTTTTTCATCTGGAGGTTCCTCGCCCCGGGCGCGTGGTGGCATCCGCACCCGTTCAGCCTGTCCGCGGAACCCGTGCTGTTCGATTCCGAGGGCAGGGGCCGACTGCGGATTACCGTGCGCAACCTCGGCCGGGGATCGGCCCAGTTGGCGCGGCTGAAATCCGGGACCAGGGTAGCGATCGAGGGACCCTACGGGCTCTTCAGCACAGCGGCCCGCAGCCGGAACCGCGTTGTGATGATCGGTGCCGGCATCGGAATCACCCCCATTCGCGCACTGCTGGAGCGAACCCCCTTTGAACCGGGCAATGCCACAGTGATTCTCCGCGGCCACAGTGAGGCGGAACTCTATCTGGGCGACGAAATCCTGGAACTTTGCCGGCGCCGCGGCGCGACTCTGTTCCATCTCACCGGCGCCCGGACCACCGGCGAACAGAGTTGGTTGCCCGAATCGGCCGTCCGGTCAGGACACCGGCTGGCCAGCTACGCCCCGGACGTCGCCGACGCCGACGTATACATCTGCGGCCCGTCCGCGTGGGCCCGCAGTGCGATCAGTGGAGCCCGCGCTGCCGGCGTCCGCGAAGAGCAACTCCACTACGAAAGGTTCGACTGGTGAGAATACGCGCAGCAGTTTCAGCAGCACTGGCCTCCGCCGGAATACTCCTGGCCGGCTGGCAGTCCGGAGCCCACGTCGCAGACACCGGGAGCACTGCGGCGGCCACTTCGGCCCCCGCCTCGTCCGGGACGGCCGGGGGCAGCGGAACCACCAACGGATCTTCCGGATCCAGTTCCGCAAGCGGGTCCAGCGGAGGCACCGCAAGCGCGGCACAGGCCGCCGGGACCTTCACCGGGGCGGCGGTCCAGACCCGCTTCGGCACCGTCCAGGTGCAGATCACCGTAAAAGCCGGCGAGATCACGGATGTCACCGCCCTCCAGCTGACCGACGACGACCGAAAATCCGTGCAAATCAGCAACCGGGCCGCTCCGCTGCTGCGTGCCGCGGTCATCAAGACCCAGTCGGCCCAGGTGCAGACCATCAGCGGCGCCACCGTCACCAGCGACGCCTATTTGAGTTCTCTTCAGGCAGCCCTCGATGCAGCCAACCGTTAAGCCCTCGCCCGCCGAGAGTCCGGCACTGAGCGCCGCCACCCTGGCCGGACCGGCCCTGAAAAGCAGGACCTTCCGGTGCATGGGGACGGTCATCAGCCTCGCCCTGCCAGTGGAGGACTGCTGGACGCCCGGCGGCGAACCGGTGCTGGAAGGTGCCGCTGCCGCCGTCGAACGCATATTCTCCGGCCTGGACGCGACATTCAGCCTGTACCGGCCGGATTCGGAAGCGAGCCGGCTGGCCCGCGGCGAAGTCACGCTGCGGGATACCTCGGCGTCATTCCGCGCCCGTTTTGCGGACGCCACGGGCTGGCGGCTGCTGACCGACGGTTTCTTCACCCCCGAGCGGCCCGACGGCATACTGGACCTCTCCGGAATCATCAAGGGCTACGCCATCGACCAGGCGGCCTCCGCTCTGGAGTCCGCCGGCATTACGGACTGGTGCCTGAACGCGGGCGGTGACGTGCTGGTGAGCGGCTCGCCCGCACCGGGAACCGGGACTCCGTGGCTGGCCGGCATCGTCGATCCGCAGGACCGCGGAACGCTGCTCTCGGGCTTTGCGCTGGGCGGCACAGGGCGCTTCGCGGCATTGGCGACGTCCGGCACCGCTGAGCGCGGAAACCACATCTGGCGGGCCGGGGCAGGCCGCACGGGACGGCACCCCCTCGAATTCCGCCAGGTCTCCGTGGCAGCCCCGGACATTCTCACCGCGGACGTGCTGGCGACGGCGATCGTCGCCGGGGGGAGGCGGATGCTGGATTGGGCCACGGACAGCTGGGACGTCGAGGTGCTGGCCGTACTTGGCGGCGGGGAACTGCTCGCGACGCCGGGATTCCGCGCCTAGAGGTGCGTGAGGCTCGGGTAGCGCGGGGCCAGTCCGTCGCCTGACGACTTCCCCGTGACCCGGCGGACCACCCACGGTCCGGCGAATTCGCGGACCCAGCGGGCGTTGGCGCGGACGGCCTCGGCCCGGCTGAGCTCGGGAACCGGAGTCATGGGCGGAATGTCGATCGAGTGGTCGTGCTCCAGGACGGTGAGGACGCGCTTGGCCATGTTCGCGTGGCCCGCGGCGGACATGTGCATCCGGTCGGTTGCCCACATTCCCCAGTCGTAGTACTCGCTGAAGCGCCAGTAATCCACCAGGAGGGCGCCGTGGTCCCCGGCGATTCCGCGGACCAGTTCGTTGTAGATAGCGGTGCGGCCGCGGGTGGTGCCGAAGATCTTCGAGCCGCGGGAATCGAACCCGGTGAACATCACCACGGTTGCGCCGGTGGCCTTGAGCTTGCGGATGCCGGCGTCGTAATCCACCAGCAGATTATCGATGTCGACTTTGGGCCGGAGGATGTCGTTGGCGCCGGCGTAGATGCTCACGAGGGTGGGATTGAGTGCGACGGCGGCATCGACCTGTTCGGCCATGATCTGGCGGAGTTTCCGGCCGCGGATGGCGAGGTTCGCGTACCCGAAGCCCGGATCGGCGGTGCCGAGCTGCTCGGCCACCCGGTCCGCCCAGCCCCGCACGCCGTTGGGGCGGGTGGGGTCATCGTCGCCGACGCCTTCCGTAAAGGAGTCTCCGAGGGCAACGTAGCGGGCTGTGAAATCCATGGATTCAGTCTGCCAGCAGTAGCCCCAAGCAAACAAAGCAGGCACCTGGCCGGCCGCGGCAGCCGCTATTCGCGGATCCGGACCGCGGACTCCCGCAGGTACTGCTCCACCCGGGTGTAGGCGTCCCGGGTCAGGGCCTTCCAGAGGGCGATCGCCAGGCGCGGCTCGGCGGCTTCCAGCTCGGTGATGGCCTCGGCACTGAGCACCATGACCTCCACCGGACCGATGGCCCGGACCGTGGTTTCCTGCCGGTTGCCGCTGCCCAGCGCCAGTTCCCCGAACGTCATGCCGGCGCTGAGGGTATTGAGCTTGACCCGCTCCGCGGTGGGCCCCGGGGACGTGCTGCTGACCCTCCCGGAGGTGATGAAGTAGACCCCGCCGAACCGCAGGCCGACCCGCCGGATGACGTCGCCGTCGTCGTACGATTTCAGGGTCATGAGGGCTTCGAGCGCCGCGGCGTCCGCCTCGTCCAGCGGCGCCAAAGCGGGCGATGCTGTGACCGGGACGTGGTCCGGCAGCAGCAGGTGCTCCCCATGGCGTTCCAGCAGGCGGTTTTCGGAGTATTCGACGGCGGCGCTCCGGGTCGCGAAGGACGGCACCAGCCGCCGTTCCAGGGGTCCCAGAGCGTCCGCGACGGAACCGTCCGCCTCTATCAGCACCAGCTCCCGGCCGGCGTCGGCCATCCCCTGCCTCGCTTTGGCCAGCATGCGCACGGCGACTTCGCTGATCTGGTCGGTGCGGCGCACGTCCAGGACCACGAGGTCGACGTCGTCCGCCAGGCTGCTCAGCTCGCGGACCATGGACTCGGTTCCGGCGAAGAGGAGGTCGCCGTTGACTTCGATCACGCGGGCCCGGTGGCCGTGCGCCCGGAGGACGTCGGCGGCCTCGTCGTTCCGGCGGATACCCGACGGCGTCTCGGTCACGTCGTAGGCGGCGAGGATAGCGGACCGGCCGGTCCGGGCCGCGCGGACGAAGTGCAGTTCCATGTCCCGGGAGAGGCGCTGCGCAGTGGCCAGGCCGCGGACGCTGCTGCCGTGTTCATCAAGCGGCGGCGAATAGACGGCCAGGCCCACCTGGCCGGGCAGCACGGCGATGATGCCGCCGGCCACCCCGCTCTTTCCCGGCATGCCCACGCTGCTGATCCAGGCGCCGGCGTCGTCGTACATGCCGGAAGTCATCATGACGGACAGCACGCGTTCCACCGGGCCGATCTCCAGCACCTGTTTGCCGCTGAGCGGGTTCCGGCCGCCGTTGGCAAGGGTGGCGGCCATGATCGAGAGGTCGAAGCAGTTCACCAGGACGGAGCACTGGCGGAAATAGTCCGCCAGGACCGGCGTCGGGTCATCCTCAATGATGTTGAAGGAGCGCAGCAGGTACGCGAGTGCCGTGTTGCGGTGGCCATGCTTGAGTTCGGATTCGAAAACCTGCTCGCTGACCGAGAGCTGGCGGCCGGCGAAAGCGGAATACGTGCTGAGGATCCTTTTGAAGCCGGACTGCCCGCCGGACCCCCTGATCAGCGAGGTCGCGGTGAGGGCTCCGGCGTTGATCATCGCATTGGCCGGCCGGCCCGTCCCTTCGGCCAGGGAGATCTCGTTGAAGGAGTCCCCCGACGGTTCGACGTCCACTTTGGCGTCCACGGCCTCGTTGCCGAGGTCCTCGAGGGCCAGCCCGTAGGTGAAGGGCTTGGAGATGGACTGGATGGTGAATTCCTCGCGGGTGTCACCGATTTCGTATACCTTGCCGTCCACGGTGGCGAGGGCGATGCCGAAGTTGTCCGGGTCCACGTTGGCCATGGCCGGGATGGTGCTGTAGGGCTTGCCGTCCTTGAGCTGGGCGATCTCGGCGTGGATCTGGCGCAGGTAGCTGTCGATCGGCGATTCCATAGTGCCAACACTAGGGGACAACATGATGCGGGCGGCCCGGTAGGGCCCTTAGGCGTGCTTGCTCTCCCGCAGGATCCAGTGGTCCTTGTCCAGGCGGCCCACGATCTTCTCGCCGATCCGGGCGAGTTCGGCGACGTCCTCCTCGCTCAGGGCGTCGAGGAACAGCGAACGGACGGCCTCGACGTGGCCCGGGGCGAGCTCCTCGATGGTCTCCATTCCCGCGTCGGTGAGGTGCGCCGTCGTTACCCGGGCGTCCCCCGGGTGCGGGCGGCGCTCCACCCACCCGCGGGTCTGCAGTTTGGTGACCACGTGGGAGAGCCGGGACAGGGAGGCGCTGGTGCGTGCGGCAAGTTCGCTCATGGGCAGAAAACGGCCGTCGGCCTCGGAGAGCATCGCGAGGACGTTGTAGTCGAAGAGGGAGAGCTTGCGCGCGTGGTGAAGCTGCGTGTCCAAGGCTGCCGGAAGCAGGGTATTGATGCTTACTTGGGCCAGCCAGGCCCGTCGTTCGTCGGCGTTCAGCCAGCGCGGTTCAGTCATGGATACAGTGTAGGAGCATTGAAGCTTGACGGTTCAACTTCGCCGGATTTCCGTGACGGAAGAATCACGTCCCGGCGCGGGGGACAGGCGGTAGGCTGACCCTTATGTATGTAGTCTCGCTGACCTACAAGGTCCCCGAAGAGATCGTTGACTTCCATCTTCCGGCCCACGTCACGTGGCTACAAGATGCTTTCGACCAGGGCATCTTTATGGTCGCGGGGCGGAAAATCCCGCGCACGGGCGCCCTGTTGCTTTCCAACGCGGACCGCGATGCCCTCGACGCCTCACTGGCCAGGGATCCGTTCTATGTCAACGGAGTGGCCGAATTCGACGTCGAGGAGTTCCACGCGAGCCGGGTGGCTCCGGGCTACGAGAACCTGCTGGACAGCTGACGCCGGCTCGCCCCGCGCGTCCCGTCCGGAGCAGCACTGTTCAGCCCGCGGGGATCCTGGCGGCCAGTTTCTTCAGCCCAGCCTTCGGCGGGACCCTGACCGGCGCCGGCCAGCGCGGCCTGAGCTCGTCGCCGAGCGTGACACCCCTGAGCTTGCGCCCGAAGAGCGGCAGGACCCAGTCATGGACCCAACGGCGCTGCCGTCGCTCCCAGTCCCGGAGGCCGAGTTTCGCCGGCGGCGCCCATTCCTTGGGCTTGACCTTGTGCGGGACCCCTAGCTGGTCCAGGACCTGGCCGGCGAGATACTTGTGGCCCGCCTTGGACATGTGCAGCCGGTCCGAATCCCACATCCGGGGATCATAGAACGCGTCGAAGCACCAGTAGTCCACCAGCACGGCCTCGTACCTGGCCGCCACCTCGCGGACCCGCTGGTTGTAGATGGCGTTCCGCCTCTTGAGGGGTTCCAGCAGCGCCGAGACCCTGACATCGAAGCCGGTGAACAGCACTACCGTGGCCCCGCTCGCGGCGAGTCTGGCGACGAGGAACTCGTAGTCCATCATGAGGGCGTGGATGTCGGTCCCGATGTCCAGGATGTCGTTCCCGCCTGCGTACAGGGTGACCAGGGTCGGTTCCATGGCGAGCGCGGCGTCCAGCTGTTCCGCGATGATGTGCCGCAGCCTTTTGCTGCGGATGGCAAGGTTGGCATACTCCCACCCCGGGTCCGCCCTGGCCAGTTGCTCCGCCACCCGGTCCGCCCACCCGCGCACCCCGTTGGGCAGCCGGGGATTGTAGTCCCCCACCCCCTCGGTGAAGGAATCCCCCAGTGCAACATAGACCCGCCGCCCATCAGCGCCCGGGGATAGAAGGTTTTCGGCCATGGCCCCACGCTAGCCAACCCAACGGGCCAGCAGGGGACTGCGAGGTGAACGCCAGAGGCACATCGGTGAGCCAACCGCGGAGGCCGGGCGGGTGGCATCCGGCAGCGTGCGTCTAAGCGAGGAACGAGCGAGCACGCCGAGGATGTCGCCCGTCCGGCCACAAGGCGAGCAGCGGCAGCGGCCGCAAGCCCGGCAGGAACTGCGGGAGCGTCAGAAAAGTAGGAGCAACAACTGCGGGAGCGTCGCTTAGAGCTCGGCCTTCCCCTGCCGCCAGTACCCCATGAACGACACCTGCTTCCGGTCGATCCCCACGTCCCGCACCAGGTACCGGCGCAGCTCCTTCACTACCCCCGCTTCACCGGCGATCCAGGCGTAGAACGGCATAGCCCCTGCGGGCTTGTCCGGGTTCCTGGTGGCGCTGATCGCCGCGGCATCCATCCGTGCGGGGGTCTCCCACAGGATGTCGTGGTCCACGTTGACGTCCTCGGGCTCGGGGCCGGCCGCAGGCTCGCGGGATGACCGGAGTCCGGCCCAGCCGGGCAGGGTGACGGCGGCGCGGACCGCCTCCTGCAGCAATTCCCCGTGCGGATGCGACCGGCCGATGGCCGCACCGCGCGCGAGCCAGGTGATCCCGACGTCGGCGGCTGTCGTGATCCCCTGGAAGTCGCCGGCTTCCGGAACCTCGAGGATGGCGTGCCCGCGCACGTACGACGGCAGGCTCTCGAGAATGGCGCTGATGGCAGGCACGGCTGTCTCATCGCCGGCCAGCAGGACCCGCTGGGCCAGGCCCGGCCGCCATTCGATCCCGGAGTACGTTTGCGCAGTGACGCAGTGCGCGGCCCGGCTGTTGGGGCCGATCAGGGTCAGGGTGTCCCCTGGTGTGGCGTTGCGGGCCCAGTTGGCGGCCGGTCCGCCGTGGCCGGCGTCGTTGAAATGCAGCACGAAGTCGACGTCGAGTTCCGGGTAGACGGCGTCGAGGCGTTCCTGCCGCACGGTGTAGGTGCGCATGGAGCCGCGGGTCGCAGGATCCATGGCCAGCCACTCGCGGTACCAGCCTGCCTGCTCCATCCGGAACTCCGGCAGCGGCAACGCGGTACCGTCCGCGGCCAGCGACGGGATCATGAGTTTGATACGCAGGTCCAGTGTGCTGCCATGGACCCCGAAGTTCCGCAGCGAATAGCCCCCGAATGTGACCCGCCGGAAGTTTGGTCCGAGTTGCTGGACCGCCGTGACCTGGACATCAAAAGCGAGGGTCATGGGTTGGGTGCCGGGTGGGGTCTTAAGGCCGGCCCGGGCGCGGGACGGGGTGGCGTTCGATGCAGTCAAGGGACCAGCTCCAGGGTTGTGGTGTGCGGGGAATCGGCATGGTGGCGGCCCAGCGGGATGATCAGCGGTGCGCCGGACACCGGGTCCGGGAGCACCCTGGACTTCAGGCCGAAGATTTCGCGGACCATTTCCTCGGTGACCACCGCCCGGGCGGAGCCTTCGGCCTCGATTCGTCCGTCCTTCATAGCGATGATGTGGTCCGCGTACCGCGCAGCGAGGTTGAGGTCGTGCAGCACGATCGCCACGGTAGTTCCGCGCCGGCGGTTGAGGTCGGTGATGAGGTCCAGGACCTCCACCTGGTGGGTGAGGTCCAGGTAGGTGGTGGGCTCGTCCAGCAGCAGGACGGCGGTTTCCTGCGCCAGGGCCATCGCGATCCACGCCCGCTGCCGCTGCCCGCCGGAGAGTTCATCCACGTTGCGCCCGGCGAGTTCCAGCGTTTCGGTGGCGGCCATCGCTTCCTGCACGGCACGCTCGTCGTCCGCCGGGCCGCCTGCATGCCGGGACCGGAAGACACCCTGGTGCGGGTAGCGGCCGCGGCCCACGAGGTCCCGGACGGTGATGCCGTCCGGTGCCGTCGGATGCTGCGGCAGCAGTCCCAGCGTGCGCGCAACCTCTCGGGCGGGACGGCGGTGGATGTCCCGCCCGTCCAGGGTGACGGTGCCCGCCGCAGGCTTGAGCAGCCGGGCAAGGCCGCGGAGCAGGGTGGATTTGCCGCAGGCGTTGGCGCCGACAATCATAGTCACCTTGCCCTCGGGGATTTCCGTGCTGAGTCCCTCGATCACGGTCCGCTGGTCGTATTTCAGTGTCAGGCCGGAGGTCTGGAGTGTTGACATCTCAGGCGTCCTTTCGGTTGGAGGTGACGAGCAGCCAGATCAGGAACGGGGCACCGAGGGCGCCCGTGACCACTCCGACCGGCAGGACAGTTCCGTCCAGCAGCAGCGGTGCGGTATTGGCGGCGAAGTAGTCGGCGGCCAGGACGATCACCACACCGGCCAGGGCCGACGCCGGCAGGCTCGCCCTGCGGACAAACCGACGGGCGATGGGCCCGGCGAGGAACGCGACGAACGCCACCGGCCCTGCTGCGGCCGTCGCCGCGGCGGCAAGCCCGACGGCGGTGACCACGATGCCCAGCCGGGCCGCACCGACCCGCACGCCGAGCCCCGCGGCGGTGTCGTCGCCAAGTTCGAGCATGCGCAGCGGGCCGGCGAGGACGGCGACAGCAGGAATCAGGACGATCAGTGCGAGGCCGAGGACTCCGGCCCGGTCCCAGTTCGCGGAGTTGAGCGAGCCGTTCAGCCAGATCAGGACCTCGGCGGCGGTGCGGATGTCCGCCCGGGTCATCAGGAAACTGACCACGGCATGAAGGGCCGCGGCGATGCCCACGCCGGCCAGGATCAGCCGGCCGCCGGCGGCGTCGCCCCGCTGTCCGCCGAAGCCCAGGGATCCGCTGCGGGAGATGCCATAGATCAGGGCGGCCACGCCCAGCGCCCCGGCGAAGGCAGCGCCCGAGACGGTGGCACCGGATGCGCCGAAGACGACAATCGCCGTCACGGCCGCGGCGCTGGCCCCGTAGCTGATGCCGATCACGTCCGGGCTGGCAAGGGGGTTGCGGAGCATGGTCTGGAACAGCGCACCGGACAGCCCGAAAGCGGCTCCGATCAGCGTCCCCACGACGGCGCGCGGCAGCTTGTGCTCCATCACGATGAAACTTGCGCCGGGGATCTTCTCCCCGCCGGTTAGGTGCGCGGACAGGATCCGGAAGAAGTCGGGGATGGTGACGGTGTAGCTGCCCAGGAGCACGCTGGCGGCGAAGAGCGCCACGACGGCAAGCGCCAGGATGCCGGTCCGGGTGGGCACGGCCCGGCTCCGCACCGGCCACCGAGGTGTCAGATAACGCCGATGTTTGGGCGGGACATGGGCGCCAAGTGCCACCTCGGCGGAGGATTCCTTCACAGGCCTGCCCCCCTGCTGCGCCGGACCAGCCAGACGAATACCGGGGCACCGACGAGCGCGGTCATGATCCCCGCGGGGACTTCGCCCGGAAGCAGGATGACGCGGCCGATCACATCGGCGGTCAACAGCAGGGCCGGAGCCAGGACCAGCGAAAAGGGCAGGATCCAGCGGTAGTCGGGGCCCGTGAGGAAGCGGACGGCGTGCGGAATAACGAGGCCCACGAAGCCTATCGGGCCGGCCAGCGCCGTGGCCGAGCCGCAGAGCAGGACGATGCCGAGGGCGGTGACGCCGCGGGTCAGCCCGACGCGTTGGCCCAGGACGCGGGCGAGGTCGTCGCCGAGGGCGAGGTTGTTGAGGATCCGGCCGGTGGCGAGCACTATCGCGGCTCCCAGCAGCAGGAACGGCAGGGCCGGGAGGATCACCGACCAGTCGCGCCCGGCGATCCCGCCGAGCTGCCAGAACCTGAAGCGGTCCAGGGTGTCCCGGCTGGACACCAGGATGACGTTCAGGAGTGAAAAGAGACCGGCGCTCAGGGCCGCTCCGGCGAGGGCGAGCTTCACCGGCGTCGCGCCGTCCCTGCCGAGTGAAGCGATCAGATAGACCACGACGGCGGCGGCCGCGGCCCCGACGAACGCGAACCAGATGTACCCGGTCAGCGAGGACACGCCGAAGACGTAGATTCCCGTGACGACGGCCAGCGCGGCGCCGGCGTTGATTCCGATGATGCCCGGGTCCGCGAGGGGGTTGCGGGCCACGCCCTGCATTGCTGCCCCCGCGAGCCCGAGGGCGCCGCCGGCGAGCAGCCCGAGGACTGTCCGGGGAATCCGGGCGTGGACCACGGCGTGGTCGCCGCTGGCCGGATCGAACCGGGTCAGCGCCTGCCAGACGGTCCCGAGGTCCAGGCCCCGGGCGCCGAGGGCGAGGGACGCGGCGGTCACGAGCACCAGTACGACGACGGCGGCCAGTAGCCAGAGCGCCCGCGGCCCCCGGGCAGGGACAGTCACAGTCGTGCGCGTCTCCGGGGCGGGCCGGGCGGCTGCGGAAACCGCCGTCGTCGTAAGGGGGCTCATGAAACGGTGCCTACTTCACCGCGGCAGGGACTTTATCCGCTGCAATCGCCAGCTGCGGCAGGAACGTGTCCAGCGACCACGGCAGGCTCAGCGGCGACGACGCCGAGATGGACAACGTCAGGGTGTTGTCCGGGTCGGCAACCAGGGTGCCCTTCTTGATGGCCGGGATCTGGCCCAGCAGCGGGTCTGCCTTGATGGAATCGGTGGTGGCTGCGTCAGGAACCCAGGTGACGAAGATGTCGGATTCGAGTTCGTTGGCCTTCTCGGCGGACCACGGGATAAAGAACTCCGTGGAGCCCTTGGAATTATCTTCCACCACGGGGGCCAGCTTCATGCCGATCTCGGTGAGGAATCGGGGGCGGTTGTCGTTGGCGGTGTAGACGTTGACCCCGTCAGCCGAAGCGGGCTCCAGGTTGCCGTAGATGAAGCTCTTGCCGGCGATCTGCGGGTACTTGGAGACCTTTTCCTTGATGGTGGCCTCAGTGTCGGCGACCAGCTTGGTGGCTTCGGCGTCCTTGCCGAGGGCCTTGCCAATGATCGCGGTGGAATCCTGCCAGGAGGTTCCGTAGGCGATCTCTGGGTGGGCCACGACGGGGGCGATTTCGCTGAGCTTTTTGTAGTCCTCCTCCGTGAGGCCGGAGTAGGCGCCGAGGATGACGTCCGGGTTGAGCTTGGCGATCTCGGTGAAGTTGACGCCGTCGGCCTCGGAGAACTGGGCCGGGGCCTTCGCCGAACCGAAGCCGGCGCCGAGCGCCTCCAGGGCGGCGTCCTTCCACGGGGTGGAACCTTGGCCGTTGCCGCCCCATTCGTTCTTCGGGACGCCGACCGGCACCACGCCGAGGGCAATCGCCACGTCGTCATTGACCCAGGAAACGGTGACGACCCGCGTCGGCTGTTCCTTGATGGTGGTCTCGCCAAACACGTGCTTGATGGTCACCGGGAAGGCGGAGCTGGCCGGCTGGCTGGGGGCGTCCGCCGCAGTCGAGCTGGCCGGGCCGGTGGAGCAGGCGGTCAGGGAGAGCGCGACGGCGGCCAGGACTGCAGTTGCCTGGCCGGCGGTGCGGAGGAAGCGGCGCCTGGGCACGGCGCGGCTCGGAGTAGGGAGAGGCATGGGATTCCTTAGGTCAATAATGCGAACCTAAGTAAGGCTAGCCTATCCTTGCTACAATTAAGCAAACCTTTCGTAACGTAATTGCCAGACGGCTGCTTCCGCCCCCTTAAACAGCAACGCGGGGTCACTCACGGCCCATCCCGGTGGGGATTGTGGGCGGTAGGTGACCCCGCGTTGGGGTTGGACGTACGCCGGTCAGCGGAGGACGATGTCCACCGGGTTCGCCTCGGAGCGCCAGGTTCCCTCGGAGCCGGGACGCGGGCCAATCACGGGGGCCGTCAGCACGCCGGAGCGGTTGGTGCGCTTGTCCCGCAGGATCTCGGTGACCGAGCCGAGGTGCCGGGACAGGTCGATCACGTTTTCCGGTGCGGCCAGGAGCAGCTGGAAGCCGAACTCGTGCAGCGCCTTGATGCCGGCGCCGGCGAATTCCTCCGAAGCCAGCACAAACGCCTCGTCCATCATCACCGTCCCGTAGGTGGTGAAGCCCTGCTCGGCGATGCCCAGCTGGTAGCTCAGCGCCGCGGCCATGATGAACGCCGTGAAGCGCTGCCGCTCGCCGCCGGACATCGAGCCGGTGTCCGCATGCATAAAGACTTCGGTCTTCCTCCGTCCGCCCGTGGCCGCCGGCTTGGAACCGGAGCCCTGGACCTCGCGGTGCTCCTTGCACTGGATGAAGAGGTGCCCCCGGACGTCCAGCACGTCGGCTCGCCAGCGCCGGTCCTCCGGGGTCTGCGAGCCCAGCCGCTTCACAAGCGTTTCGAGCGACTTGTAGCGGTTGGTGAGCTCGGCGTCGTCGTCAGTTTCCGCCCCGGCGACACCTGGAGCCGGCGCGGCGGCCTTCCCGGGCCGCGTGTGCCGGACCTTCAGCGCGTTCTGGATGGCGTCCTTGAACTGCTTCGCGGTGGCCGGCAGGGTCTGCTTGATGTCCAGTTCCAGGAAGCTGCCCTCGTGGAAGTTGACCTCGGAAAGGATCCCGTTGAGCGGCAGGATGCGGCTGGTGATGGAGCGGCGTTCCTCGTCCAGGAGGTGCAGCAGGGTGCTGAAGGACTCGTGCGTTCGCTGGTTGAAGAACTGCCGGAATTCGGCCTCCTGTGCGGGCAGCCCGTCGCTGACAATGGCGTGGTAGCGGGCTTCGAATTCGCCCGCGGCCCCGATCGAGGTGCCGTGGTCCGCGGAAATCGCCGTGCCCCACTCGCGGACGAAGCCCTCGAAGATCCGGGTGAGCCGCTCGGAGGTGGCCTGGCCGCGGGATTCGGCCCCGTGGAGCTCGGCGAGGAGCCGGGTCCGGACCTGGTTGGCGAGGTTGTCCAGCTCATGCATCTCGAGCACGTCGCCGAAGTCCGCAAAGTACGGTTCCAGTGCCGTGACGGTGGCGTCCGACGGCGGCGACTGCTCCAGGCGTGCCCGCGCGGCGTCCAGCAGCGAATCGGCGGTGGACAGCTGCGCATCGACGGCCTTGTATTCACTCTGCAGCACTGCAGCGGCCTCGGTGCTGGACTGGTGCTTGTGCCGGGCCGCCTCGATGTTGGCGCGCAGCGGTTCCAGGTCCGCCTGCGCGGCGAGGGCGTCCTTGAGTCGCTGCTCGATCCGGGCGAGTTCGTCCGCCGCGACAACGGCCGAGACCTGTTCCCAGGGGCGGTGGTCCTCGGCCACGCGGCGCAGGGCCTCGAGCTGCCGGCTCATCCCCTGGTGCGACTCTTCCCGGCTCTGCGCGAGCTCGGCGGCCCTGGCCAGTTCCTGCTGCAGGTCCTCGACCTGCGCGGCCACGAGTTCCAGCTTGGCGGCGTTGTCGAAGCCGAGGACATAGTCCTGCCGGGACGCGAAGCGGTCGTCCTTTTCCACGGTGTGGCGGTTGCGCTTGACCACGCCGCCCAGGCTGAGGCCCTTGTCCAGGCGGGCCAGTTCGTCCGGGTCCTCAACGCACGGGTAGGCGAAATCGAGGGCGATCCGTTCCCGGATCCACTCGCCGGCGTCCGCTGCCGGACCCAGGGCGAGGATGTCCAGCTTGGTGAGCAGATCGCCGTCGGCCGCGTCCTCCACGGCCAGCGCGCCGCCGGCGAGGGGCTTCGAGACGTCCACCGCGCGCAGCGCACCGCGGACGGAATGGTCGTTGAGGTAGCGGGTGACGGCGGCGAAGTGCTCGCCGGGGACCAGCAGCGTGGTGGCGAGGCTGCGCAGGGCACGCTCGGCGGCCGGCCGCCACTGTTCGTGGCCCTCCGCGAGGTCGATCAGTTCGCCGCCGAACGGCATCTGCTCCTCGGGGACGCCGGTGGCCGCCGCGATCGCGCTGCGGTTTTCAATGCTCGACGGCGGCAGCAGCGACTTGCGCGTCTTGAGCGACACCAGTTCCTGCTGGGCTGCGGCGAGCTCCCGCTTCCGGGTCGCGTGGCCGTCGAACGCCTCGAAGCGCAGTTCCTTGAGCGCTTCCGCGTCGTCCTTGAGCTCGGCCGAGCGGGCGGCTGCGTGCTCGTGCGCCTGCTCCCAGCCGGCCGGGGACCACTGAAGTTCCAGGCCGGCGTCGGCGAGGGCCTTCCGGGCTGATTCCTCCACCTGCTGGCGGAGCTTGAGCCCCACCCGGGCGTTTTCAAGCGACTGCTCGATCGCGGAGATCGCGTTGCCGCCCTGGTTGTTGTAGTCCGCTTCGAGCTGGCGCAGCTCCTTGGCCAGCCCGTCCCGGATGCCGCGTTCGGCGCCGAGTTCCTTGGCTTTCGCCTGGGCCAGGTCCTTGAACCGGGCGAGCGTCTTCTCGTGGACCGTGACGGCCAGTTGCTGCCTGTACGCCTCGAATTCCCCGCCGGCGAGGTCCCGCAGGCGGTTCGCGTCGAGCAGCGACTGGGCATACTCCTTGTTCAGCCCGGGGACCGGTGCCAGCTGGTCGCGCTGCTGCCGGACGTCCTCGAGCCGCTGCCGGATGGACATCAGGTTGCTGAATTCCTCGACGACGTCATCGGCTGCGGCCAACGTGGCGGGCGCGTCCAGGACCTGGTCGCGGAAGAAATTGTTGACGCTGCCGCCGAGGCCCTTGCCGGCCTGGATGACGCGCAGCAGGGGCAGTGCCTGGTCCGAATTGATCCCGAGCAGGCGGCGGAAGCGTTCCGCGAAAGCCTTGTGGACATCGAAGACCTGGGCGTCCGGGAAAATTGCATCCAGCGCCGATTTGGTGAAGCGCTTCTCGGCGATGCCCTCAAGCGCCGTGAGGTCCAGCGGTTTGTTGTCGATCAGGTAGTACCGGCCGACGCTGGACTCCGTGCCGTTTTTGGGCAGGTCGAACAGCGCAGACACCGTCACCCGGGTGCCCGCAGCGTTGTCGAACGTCAGGGCGACGGCGGACCAGGTGGCGCCGGCGCGCTGGAACGCGCTGGCCGAGCCCTCCCCGACCGCCTTGTCCCCCACTTTGCCGCGCATGTACGTGAACGTGGTGCGCTTGTCCTCCACCGCGCCGCCGGCTCGCTGGGCGGCGGCCTCGTTGGAGCGCGGCCTCGCGTCAAAGACCCGGAGCATCGCGTCGAACAGCGTCGACTTGCCGACGCCGGAATTGCCGGTCAGCAGGGTGCCGTTGCGGTCCACATGCATCGTGTGGGCGCCATGGAAGGTGCCCCAGTTGACCACCTGGACGAGGGCGAGGCGCATCTGGCCCGGGTTGGTGAGGTCGCCCATCGGCAGCATGGTCGCGATGCTCACTTGGCGTCCTCCGCTTCCTCAGTGTGGTCGCCTTTCGCGGCGTCACCGCTGCTGTCAGTAACCGGATCGACGGCATCGCCGTCGTCCGAGTCATCCTCCCCCGGGCCTACCGCGTCGCCGTCGAGCTCGAGGAGCGGTTCGGTGCCGGAGGGGTCGGTGGAGGCCGCAATGAGGGCGTCGATCTGGGCCGGGATGTCGCCGATGTTTTCGAAGGGGAGGGCCAGGGGGAGGGCGTTGGAGATCGTGTAGACCTCGTCCAGGCCGGTGGTCAGGAGGAGCTGGCGGGCCAGGAGCTTGGTGATGGCGCGGTTGACGACGTCGGAATCGCGCAGCGCGTCCTGCTGGCCGGCGGGCTGGTAGTGGGCCACGAGTTCGGCGATTTCCTGGCGTGTGATCGTGGGGTCGGTCTGGGCGGTGACGTGGCGGTCCAGGAGCAGGCGCAGGCGGAGCAGCACGATGGTTTCGACGCGGCTCAGGGCCCGCTGCTGGCGCAGGATGCTGGAGCGCGTGCTGCCGCCGATGGCCTCGGGGTCCACCGGGCGCAGCACCGCCACCTTGCGTTCGTGGTCCATCTGCAGGGTCAGGAAGAGTTCGGACAGGCGGCTGCGCAGGATCAGCTGGTTGTCCAAGAGGATGGTCCAGAGCTTCTCGTCCCGGCCGCCGTCGATGTACGGGCCCTTGAGGAGTTTCACGAGGGCCTGGCGGACCTTCATCGGGAGCACACCGGTGTCCCCCGGGAACAGTGCGGCGCCGTCCACGAAGGTGTCCCGCGGGGTGACGGTGAAGGGGTCGACGTGGACGTGCTGGGCCGGCTCCGCCGCCGCAGGCGCGGGCTGCACGTCCGCCGTCGTGATGTCTTCAGTCATCTTCAGTCCTTCTTAAGCGTGACGACCGGCAGGTACGCGGTGCGCGTGGAGCCGTCGATCTGTTCGAAGTCGAGAGTTTCCCAGGACCCGCGGTCAAAGCCGGCGCCCTCGTGCAGGGCGTGGGAGAGCAGGGCACGGATCGAGTTGATGTGGCGTTCCCCGGCCGGGAGCTGATCCCAGGCCCCGGCCAGGGTGGAAGCGCCGGCGAACGCGGCGCGGACCGCTTCGGGGCTCGCTTTCCCGGTCCGCGGCGAGCGCACCCGGTCCGAGTCGCTGAAGGCGATCGGGTCGGCCAGCTTGGGCGGGGCCGCGAATTCGTCCGGGTCGAACAGCTTGACCATGGCGAGGGATTCGAAGCCGGCGTTGAACAGCACCGGGCCGCGGACCAGTCCGGGGCGTTCGCGTTCGTACGGCAGGGAACGGATGGCCTGCTCGGCCTCCCGGAGGACCTTGCGGAGCCGGACGGACTGGCGGAAGTCGTCGCTCTGGACGTAGGTGTTCAGGCTTTCGCTGAGCTTGCCGTAGATCCGCTGGATCTGGCTGTGCTGGGTCCGCAGTTCCGCGACGAGGTTCTTCAGCGTCTCGCGTTCGTCATGGCTGAGGTCATCGGCGAACTGACGGCTGAGGACCTCGCCGATCGCCGAACGGAAGCGCAGCTGCTGCTGCGGGTCCTCCAGGAACGCTGTGAAGGAACGGAAGGTCCTGCCCTCGGGGCTCTGCCGGAGACGCTTGTCGGCTTCGAGCACCTGGGCCATGGTGGCGCCCTTGCTGAGGGACTCCTCGATGATCTGGTTGCGGAGCTCGCCCACCAGCTCCTCGATCCGGTCTCGCATTTTTTTGTAGTCCGCGGGCAGGCTCGCCGCGAGGTCCAGGATGTTCCCGGCGGCCTCCACGGCTTCCTCGTCGTCGAGCAGCCCGTCAAAGTCGCCGGAGCTGATGTCCTCGATCAGCTGGCGCCGTTCGCCGATCTCCTCCTCGAGTGACTCCAGCCGGGCGCTCTGGTCCGGGTTCGTCTCGTTGGCGAGCTTCTCGACGTCGCCCAGCAGCGTGCCGAGCCGTGAACCGTTGAGCGTGGAGCGTTCGCTGGAGAGACTGTCCAGGAAGGCGAGGACCCGGGCGGCGGGTTCGGTGACCTCGTACACGATCTGCCCGGACTGGTTCCGGCGGGTGAGGAAGTTCTTGCGGGTCCACTCATCGCCAAAGGTCTTCCCGTTGGCGGAGCCACCCAGTGCCGGGTCCTGGCGGCGGAGCTGCTCAAGGAAGGCGTCGACGTCGGCGTGGAACTGTTCCAGCGGAAGCTGCGGCCGGGTGCGGGTGAAGGACGCCTGCAGCACCGCGATCACCCACGGTGCCGAGCGGGTCAGCGCCCAGGCCGGCCCCTTGGTGAGGAGTTCGAGGTCGCGCAGCCGGGCGCTGATGGCGTCGGCGGAGGACAGGGCGGAACGGGACACGCACTCTCCTTCAGCTGCCGGGGGATCGGGATGGGGCAGCGGATAAGGAAAAACTGCCAGCTACAAGGTTAACGCAGGCCCCGGTTTGCATTCATCGTTGTGCGCCGTTGCCTGCGGGAGCAGACTGGGAACATCACCTGAGAGGAGTTTGTCATGGGCAAGAAAGCACTACTGATCACGGGAGTGGCGGCCGCGGCGGCGATTCTCGGCGGCGCCACAGTTGCAGTCGCAGCGAGCCCCCCGACCGCCGCTTTCCGGCTCCCGGATGCCAGCAACGCCGCGGCCGAACTCCAGCGGTCGCTCCGGGTAGCCACCGCCGACGCCCCCGGACACGACGACGATTCCAACCTGCCCGCGCTGACCGCGGAGGACCGGGACAAGGCGGGAAACGCGGCCCTCGCCCGGGTCGGCCAGGGCACTGTGCGCGAAGTCGAGCGGGAGAACGAGTACGGCACCGCCTACGAGGTGGAGGTGCGGCTCAACGACGGCACCCAGGTTGAAGTGCAGCTCGGCGCAGACTTCCAGGTCCTGGGCCAGGGCTCCCCCGAGCGGGACGACGACTGACCGCAGCAACGGACCACAGCGCGGGGTTTTACGGGGCGTGACGGGCAGGCCGTGAGGCCGCCGCAACCGCCCCGTGACCTACGCCCCGGTAGCATTTCGATCCCGTATCAAGAATCCCGGCACGCGCCGTGGACTCTGGCTAGCCAACCTCCCGCACCCTACGCTCGGGCTACTGATTCAACCGAAGCAATGGTGCAGGGGGAAGAATGCAGTTCGACCTAAGCGCAGTGGAAACGGCAACGCTGGTGTTCATCGGAACGCTCATGTTTGCCCTGGTCCTCACAGTCTTTATGATGACGGCGTCCTTCGCGGCCATGGTGCTGGTGGGTGTCGGCCGGCTCGCCTGGCTCATCGCCGCGAACATCCTGCTGGGGCTTGTCCACGGCATCAACCACGCCTGGGACCGGCTGGTCCATCACGCCGCCAGAGTGGAGCTTCCGGGTGGCAGTGCCGGTGACTTCGTCGGGGACATCGCGGCCGAAATTATGGGCCAATCGGCCCCTAGCACCGGCACCTACCCGCGGGTAGTCTTGCGGGACAGCTGAAGGGTCCTCCACCCACGGCGGATCCAGGGCTCGAGCCGGTGACCCCGGTTAGAGGAGATGCCCGATGAGCTCCGCCGTTGAAAATCCAGCCACTGAGAACCCCGCCGACAGCCCCGCCGCGGATGTCCCGGTCCCGCCGGAGCTGCTCGGTCCCGGCGCCACCGCGGCCGACGCGCGGGCCATCACCGAAGCTGCCCGCGAGGCCAGCTGGGACCGGCCCAGTTTCGCCAAGGGACTGTACCTCGGCAGCTTTGACCTCAGCCTGATCCACCCCTGGCCGGAAGCCCCCGCTGACGACGTCGAACGCGGCGAAGAGTTCATGGCCCGCCTCACGGATTACTGCCGCACCATGTCCGGGCGCACCATTGAGCGCGACGCACTGATTCCGGATGACTATCTCAAGGGCCTCGCCGCTCTGGGCGTCTTCGGCATGAAGATCCCCCGCGACTACGGCGGCCTTGGCCTCTCGCTGGTCTACTACGGACGGGCGCTGGCTCTGCTGAGCTCCGTCCACCCCAGCCTCGGCGCCCTGCTCTCGGCGCACCAGTCCATCGGCGTCCCCGAGCCTGTCAAGGTGTTCGGCACCCCCGAGCAGAAGCAGGAGTACCTGCCGCGCTGCGCCGCCGGGGCTATCACCGCGTTCCTGCTGACCGAGCCCGACGTCGGCAGCGACCCCGCACGGATGGGCAGCACCGCCGTCCCCACCGATGACGGCGATTCCTACATCCTGGAAGGCGTGAAGCTCTGGACCACCAATGGCGTGATTGCCGAGCTCGTGGTGGTCATGGCGGTGGTCCCCTCCCGCACCGGGGCGGACGGCACCGTCCACAAGGGAGGGATCAGCGCCTTCGTCGTCGAGATGGACTCCCCCGGCATCACGGTGGAAAACCGCAACGCCTTCATGGGGCTGCGCGGCATCGAAAACGGCGTCACCCGCTTCCACCAGGTCCGGGTACCCGCGGCCAACCGGCTGGGCCGCGAGGGGCAGGGCCTGAAGATCGCCCTCACCACGCTCAATACCGGCCGGCTCGCGCTCCCTGCGTTGTGCGTCGCTTCCGGGCGGTGGAGCCTGAAGATCGCCCGCGAGTGGTCCAACGCCCGCACCCAGTGGGGCCGGCCGGTGGGCAAGCATGAAGCCGTGGGCAAGAAAATCGCCTTCATTGCGGCCAACGCCTTCGCCCTGGACGCCGTCTTCGAGTTGTCCGCCGAAATGGCCGACGCCGGGCAGAAGGACGTCCGGATCGAGGCCGCCCTGGCCAAGCTGTGGTCCACCGAGATCAGCTGCCGGATCGCCGACGAGCTGGTGCAGATCCGCGGCGGGCGTGGCTTCGAAACGGCGGACTCGCTCGAGGCCCGCGGCGAGCGCGCCGTGCCGGCCGAGCAGCAGCTCCGCGACCTGAGGATCAACCGGATTTTCGAGGGATCCTCGGAGATCATGAAATTGCTGATCGCGCGGGAGGCCGTGGACGCGCACCTCGCGGCAGCCGGGGATCTCGCCTCCGAGGACGCGAGCCTGTCCGACAAGGCCCGGGCCGCCGTCGGCGCTTCCGGTTTTTACGCGAAGTGGTTGCCCAGGCTCGTCGCCGGGGCCGGCATGGACCCGCGTTCCTACAGCGACTTCGGCCGGCTCGCGAAGCAGCTGCGCTTCGTCGAGCGGTCCTCCCGGCGGCTGGCCCGGCAGACCTTCTACGGGATGGGCCGCTGGCAGGCGAAGCTTGAGCACAAACAGGCGTTCCTGGGCCGGATTGTGGATATCGGGGCGGAACTGTTCGCCATGGCCGCGGCCTGCTCCCGGGCCGAAATGCTGTTGCGGACCTCCCCGGAAAAGGGAGCCTCCGCTTACGAACTCGCCGAGGCGTTCTGCGAACAGGCCCGCGTCCGGGTGGACGAATACTTCGACCAGCTCTGGAAGAACACCGACGACGGCGACCACGTGCTCTCCCGCAAGGTCCTGGCCGGCGATTACGAGTGGCTGGAGGCGGGTGTGCTGGACCAGTCCGAAGGCACCGGACCGTGGATTGCCGACGCCAGCCCGCGCGCGTCCGTGAAGGTTAACTTGCACCGGAAGTACCGCTGACACGGCGCGCCAGCCGTGAGCGCCACCAACCATCAATAGTAAGCATCCTTGCTACCTTGTGATGCCCATGATTAGCTGGACGTGAGACCTGCACACCGGTCTCCGCCTTGCGGTGCCCGGCCCAAATAATGGGCCCGGGTCATTCAGTGAAAGTGAGCAGTCCTCATGAGCAACCCAGCAGGCCCCGAAGATCACACTCCCCGACGCGCCCGTGACGAGGAAGCGGCCGTCAGCCAGGATGCCCGGATCCACGACGCCCGGCAGGACGCTGCACGCGACGACACTGTCCGCACCAACGACCCCCGCGCCATCCCGACCGGCGCCGCGGCGGAAACACCCACCCGGGCCCAGGAAGCGGTCCGCGCTGAACCGGTCCGCAGCGAACCGACCCGCACCCAGCCGGTGACGGCCGTGCGCCACGACGAGCCCGTCCGCGACACTGTCGTCGAGGAAGTCCCCACCCGCGAAACCGTGGTGGCCCGTGAAAAGGAGCAGTTCGGCGGCATCAAGATCGGTTCGGCCTTCTTCGGCTGGCTCGCCGCCACCGGAATGGCCGTGCTGCTGACCGCGCTGGTCGCCGCCGCCGGCACCGCCGTCGGCCTCGCCACCAATACGGACGTCAATGCGACGGTCACTTCGGGCAACGAAACCGTGGGACTCGTCGGCATCATTGTTCTGCTGGTCATCTTGTTCGTGTCCTACTACTCCGGTGGCTACGTCGCCGGCCGGATGGCACGCTTCAACGGTGCCAAGCAGGGCTTTATGGTGTGGGTCTGGGCGCTCATCGCCGCCGTCGTCGTCGCCATTCTCGGCCTCGTGGCAGGCCAGAAGTACAACATCCTGGCCCAGCTCAACAGCTTCCCGCGCATCCCGGTCAACGAGGGTGAACTGACCACCACCAGCATCATCGCTGCAGTGGTGGTGGCCGCAGTGGCCCTGCTCGCAGCCGTCCTCGGCGGAACCGCCGGCATGCACTTCCACCGCAAAGTGGACCGCGCCGGATTCACGCCGGTGGAAACGGTCCAGGAACGCTAGGCCGCTTCGCCAACGTAGTACCAGCGGCGGTCGACCCGCAGGAAGCGGCTCGTCTCGTGGTGGACTCCGCGTTCGCCGTCGTGCCGGAAATGGGCCTTGAACTCAACGGTCCCTTCGGTGTCCAGCGGGCCGCCGCGCGTGGTGGAGACGATGTCCAGCCGCCGCCACTGCATCTCCGGATCCAGTTCCAATGCGGCCGGCCGGGTGTCCGTATGCCACGTCCGCAGGAGGTAGCCGGCGTCCAGCACGACGAAGGCGCTGTACCGGGAACGCATCAGTTGTTCGGCCGTCGGAGCCTGCGCCTCGCCGGTGTGGAATCGGCCACAGCATTCGCCATACTTCTCGCCGGAAAGGCAGGGGCAGTTGCCGCGGAACGGGGCCTGACCGGGATTGGGGGCTCCGGGGCGGGCGGCGGCTGGGGGCGTCACAAGGTGTCCTTTCCGGGGGGCCGGACCGTGCCGGCGGGGCTCCTTCCGACTATAGACGCACGCTCCGGTGGCGTTGGGAGGGCGGAACCTCTAACAGCTTTGACACGTCTCCGCGGCGAGGCCCGCCTGCCTGCGTGTCAGGGGAAAAAAAGTACGTATGGTTAAGGGGTGCCGTTACCGCCGCTCTGGGCGGGACACGTCGCGGCAAGGCCGGCTAGGAGAGGTGACATGGGAGATCCGACAACCATCGCCCTCAACCTGACCTTCTTCGGGACCCTGGCAGTGGCGCTCGCCATGTTCTTCGGTCTCTTCCTGGTCTTCGTGGCCACGCTGGTGATCGCCGGCCTCGGCCGCCTGACCGCGGTGACCGTCATGGCTCTGGGACGAGGCCTGTTCCGGACCGGCGGCAGAACCGCCGATACCGTCGAGCCGAACCTCCCGGTCCGGTCCGTCGCAACCAGCGAGCACCGCCAGCCGGGGGCTGCCAAACCCGCGAAGGCAGCCAAACCCGCCCGGCCGGCCAAGAAGGAACCCGCCCTGTCGCCGGACTGGGCCGCAGCCGTCGCGCGGGCCGATGCCCGCGCCGCCGCCCGCGCCAAGGCGGAGGCCGCCCCGGCCGTCAAAGTCTCGGTCCGCGAACTCCCGGACCCCGCGGCTCCCGCACGCGACCTCTCGGCCGTGGCACCGCTCGTGGAGTCCGCCACGGACCGGAACGGCCAGCTCGGCACCGTCCCGCCGGCCTTCAAGAAAGCCCCGATGCCCGCCGCGAAATACCTGCTGGACACGGGCTCGCTCGTCTCCCTGCACGGCAACCTTCCGGTCAGCAAGTTGAAGCAGCCAGCCCAGGAGCGCAAAGCCGGCTGAGGCCTTACCCCCGGCAGTCAAGTCCGATACGTTGGAACCCATGGAATTCAGATACCTCGGGAACAGCGGCTTCAAGATTTCGGAAATCACCTTCGGCAACTGGCTCACGCACGGTTCGCAGGTGGAGAACGAGGTCGCCACCCAGTGCGTCCGGGCCGCGCTCGACGCCGGTATCAGTACCTTCGACACGGCGGATGTCTACGCCAACACAGCGGCGGAGACCGTGCTGGGCAAGGCCCTCCAGGATGAGCGGCGCGAGTCGCTGGAAATCTTTACTAAGGTCTTCGGCCCCACCGGCCCCAAGGGCCACAACGATCTCGGGTTGTCCCGCAAACACATCCTGGAGGCCATCAACGGCTCCCTGACGCGGCTGCAGACGGACTATGTGGACCTTTACCAGGCCCACCGCTACGACTACGAGACCCCGCTGGAAGAGACCATGCAGGCCTTCGCGGACATCGTGCGGCAGGGCAAGGCGCTCTACATCGGCGTCAGCGAATGGACGGCCAGCCAGATCCGCGACGGCCACGCCCTCGCCAAGGAACTCGGCTTCCAGCTGATCTCCAACCAGCCGCAGTATTCCATGCTGTGGCGGGTCATCGAGGCCGAGGTGATTCCGACGTCCGAGGAGCTTGGCCTCTCGCAGATCGTCTGGTCGCCGATGGCGCAGGGTGTGCTGAGCGGGAAGTACCACCCCGGCAAACCGGCCCCGGAGGGCAGCCGCGCCACGGATTCCAAGGGCGGCTCGAAAATGATCGAGCGCTGGATGTCCAACGAGGTCCTCACCGGCGTACAGCAGCTCAAGCCGATCGCGGACGAGGCCGGGCTGACCATGGCCCAGCTGAGTATCGCCTGGGTGCTGCAGAACAAGAACGTGGCCTCCGCCATCATGGGCGCGTCCCGGCCGGAGCAGATTGAAAAGAACGTCGCGGCCGCCGGCGTGAAGCTGGACACCGGGATCATGGAGAAGATCGACGCCGCAATCGGCTCGCTCGCCGAACGCGACCCGGCGCAGACCAAGTCGCCCGCCTCCCGGGAAGCCTAGTCCCGTGACCGGCCTGCCCACGCTCGCCGTCACCGGTGCAACCGGACACCTGGGCGGCCTGGTGGCCCGCCTGCTGGCCGACGCCGGCAGCCCGCTGCGCCTGCTCGTGCGCGACCCCGGCCGGGCGCCGGAACTGGAAGGCGGCGTCCCCGTCGTTGTCACCTACGCCGATCAGGTGCTCGCGAAAGCGGCCCTCGAGGGGGTGAAGACGCTCTTTATGGTCTCAGCCGCCGAGGCCGAAGACCGGCTGCAGCAGCACTACACCTTCGTGGATGCGGCGGCCGCGGCCGGCGTGCAGCACATCGTCTATACCTCGTTCTTCGGCGCAGCGGCCAATTGCACGTTCACCCTCGGCCGGGACCACTTCGCCACCGAGGAGCACATCAGGGCCTCCGGGATGGATTTCACCTTTCTGCGGGACAACTTCTACCTGGACTTCCTGCCTTTGCTGGCCGGCGAGGACGGGGTTATCCGTGGACCCGCCGGGGACGGCGCCATGGCGGCCGTTGCCCGCGCGGACATCGCCCGTTCCGCCGTGACCGTGCTCCGGGACCCCGCCCTGCACATCGGCAGAACGTACGACCTGACCGGGCCGGAGGACATCTCGCTGGCGGCGGCCGCGGACCTCCTGACCGCCGGGACCGGCCGGATCATCACGTTCCACAACGAGACCCTCGAGGAGGCCTACGCCTCGCGCGCCTCCTACGGGGCGCCGCCGTGGCAGGTGGACGCCTGGGTCAGTACTTACACGGCGATCGCGGCCAGCGAACTGGCCGGGCCGACGTCGGCCGTCCACGAACTCACCGGCCGTGAACCGCTGGCCCTGGCGCAGTTCCTGGCCGAGTCGCACACGATCTAGCTGGGGGCTGGCCCAGTATTGACGGCTACCGGGCTGCGGCGTAGACCTGAATACGGGTGACACCGGTCCAAAGCCGGGCTGGTCCGGAACAGAATCGCAGTGCCATGCCAAAGCAGATGTCGCGACACTCGTCCATCCTCAAGACACCGCGCCACGGCCGGAAGCTCACGCCGCACCCCGGTGAACCGAGCCATGGCCCCCTCACGGCGGAGGAACTCCAGCTCGCCGCCCGGAACCATTCCATGCCGCTCGAGGCGCTGCGGACCGACACCACGCCGCCCGGGCTGCACTATGTGCTGACCCACTTCGACATCCCGTTCATAGACGCCGACCACTGGCACCTGCAGATCGGCGGCGCAGTGCAACGGTCCCTGGAGCTGAACCTCAAAGCGCTCCGCCGGGCACCGCAGATCAGCGTCCCCGTGACCCTGGAATGCGCCGGCAACGGCCGCTCATTGCTGCGGCCGCGCCCGTTGAGCCAGCCCTGGCAGCTCGAGGCCGTTGGCACAGCGGTCTGGACCGGGGTCCGGCTTGCCTACCTGCTGGCCCAGGCCGGGGTGCAGGACGATGCCGTGGAGGTGGTGTTCACCGGCGCGGACACGGGAATCCAGGGTGGTGTACGGCAGCAGTTCGCCCGGAGCCTTCCGATCGCCGAGGCGCTGCGGCCTGACATTGTGCTGGCGTACCGGATGAACGGCAATGAACTGCCGCCGCAGCACGGCTACCCGCTACGGCTGGTGGTCCCCGGCTGGTACGGCATGGCGAGCGTGAAGTGGCTGTGCTCGATCAAGGTGCTGACCAAGCCGTTCGATGGTTTCCAGCAGTCGGTCGCCTACCGCTACCAGCAGGACGCGGACGACGCCGGCACTCCGGTCAGCTGGATCAAGGTCCGCTCGCTGATGATCCCGCCGGGTGTGCCGGATTTCTTCACCCGGAGCCGGGTGGCGCCGGCCGGTCCGGTGATGCTGACCGGCCGGGCCTGGTCGGGCGCGGGTACGGTGCAGCGTGTCGAGGTGGGAATCGACGGCAAGTGGGCGCCGGCGCAGCTTGCCCACCCGGCCGCGCCGTTCGCCTGGTGCGCCTGGTCCATGCCGTGGGTGGCTGATCCCGGCGACCACGAGTTGGCCTGCCGCGCCACGGACGCCACCGGGGCCACCCAGCCGCTGGAGCAGGCCTGGAACTACCAGGGCATGGGCAACAACGTGGTGCAACGGATCAAGGTGACGGTCCAGTAGCCGGCAGCCCTCCGAGACGGGCTCCTAATAGTCAACGATCGCGCCGGCGGAGATGTTGACTGTTGCGTCGGTGATGGCCCCGGCCTTGTCCGAGGCCACAAAGCAGGCGACGTTTCCGACGTCGGCCAGGGTTGCGGTGCGGTTGAGATGGGCGGACTTGGCGATCTCCACGATGATCTCCTCGCGCCCTTCCGTCTGCCACGGGATCGTCTCGATGATGCCGCCGGACACCATCGTCACCACCCGGATTCCGTGTTTGCCCAGTTCCAGGGCCCATTGCCGGCGCAGTCCTTCCATCGCGTCCAGGGCCACTTTGAAGCCGCCGAGCCCCGGCAGGGTCTGAGGTCCGGAGCCCCCGAACATCAGGACCACCCCCGAGCGCTGCTTGATCATGTGCGTCGCCGCGGCCCGCGTCGTGAGGAAATGGGTGCGGGTGGCCAGAGTGATGGGCTGGGTGAAGTCGTTGACGTCAATGTCCATGAGTGGCTGTTGGATGTCGCCGAAGGAAATGGCGTTGAAAGAGATGTCGATCCGCTTGTTCTTCCTGGCCACCCGGTCCACAAACGCGTCGACGTGTTCCTCGTCCAGGGCGTCGACGACGGCGGTTTCCGCCCGGCCGCCCTCCTCCAGGATGTCCCGGGCCACCTTCTCCAGCGGCGACGCAGTGCGACCGGCGAGGTGCACATAGGCGCCCTCCGCCGCGAAAGCCCGGGCTACGGCACCGCCGATGGAACCCCCCGCACCGTAGACCAGCGCGGTCTTGCCCTGCAGCAGCCCGCCTCCCGGCACCTCGTTGTTCAGCATGGTCGCCTGCCTCCCGCCGTGGAGTGGTAAATTCCCTCCACTATGTTCTTGCCGGGGTCCGCTGGCAAGAGGCCGATCGGTTCACGACGCAAGGGTTCCGCGGACAATGCTCACGCTGGAGTGCGCCGGATTGCCGTCGACCGGTTCGTCGGACACGTCCACGATCGGGTACTCGCCCAGATCCAGGCCGGCCGGCACAGAAAAAGTCCCGGACTCGGAGGTCATGACCCCCAGGCTCACCAGCCGGGACAAATCCGGCGCGATCAGCCAGACCTCCTGGTAACCGCGCGCCTCGTTCTTGTCGACCCGGACCTCCAGGGTGCGCTGCCCGTCCTTGGCTTCTACGACCCGGGCCGAGCCGGTAGCGGAATGCTGGTCCACGGGCGCCAGTTTGGCCTGAGCCAGCGGGGGCACCGCCGGCTGGTTCTGCTGCACGGACCAGAAGACCCCCGCCGCCAGCAGCGCTGTGGCCGCGGCGGCCGCCAACCACACCCCGGGACGGCGGATCCAAACGGACCTCCCGCGCGGTTCCCGCTTCCGTCCGGTCCGTTCCGCCCGGGCCGGCAGCGTCGTTGGGGAGCCGGACGGCGCTGGTGACGGCGACGACGTCCGGGATCCCAGCGGGTCGGCGGCGACAGCGGTGGAAAGCCCCAGTGAGCGGTGGATTCCTGCCCACACCTGCGGCCCGGGGGGTTCCAGTGCGGTGGCGTCCGGCCGTCCGGGCTTCGCCGCCAGGACGGCGCGGCGGAAGCCCCGGTACTCCGCTGCGCAACTGGCGCAGGAACGGAGGTGGTCCGCGGCGTCGTCTCCGAGCTCTTCGCCGAGGGCCAGCAGGCTCAGGGACTCCGGATCAAAATGCTGCACGGTCTACCTCCAATCGGCTTCTGAGCTGGGACAGACTGCGGCGGATATGGCTTTTGACCGTACCAAGCGGCAGGTCCAGTCTCTGTGAAATCTGCGAATGCGTCAGGTCATCGTAGAAGGCGAGCCTGAGGATTGATCCTTGCGGCTCCCCCAGCCGTTCCAGCTCCCCGTCGAGCAGCAGACGGTCGGCCAGCACTTCGGCGGCGGCGTGGCCGGCGGCCTGCTCCGGGTCCGGGGAGAGTTCGACGGCGGCCAGCACCTTCCGGGTTTCCCGCATCGAGGCCGCCTGCGCGTCCGTGATCACGTTCCGCGTGATGCCCACGATCCACGCCGGTAACCGTGCTTTCGCCGGGTCGAACCTGGACCGCGAGCGCCACACCCGGATAAACACTTCCTGGGTGACGTCATCAGCCGCGGAGTTGTCGCGCAGCGAGCGCAGCGCCAGCGTATGCACCAGGGGCGCGAACTGACGGTAGGCCTCTGCCAACGCCGTTTCGTCACCGGCAACGAAAGACTCATTGAGTCCCGCGTCCCAAGCGGAAGAAGCCTCGAAAGGTGCCAAGGCCGGCTCCTTCCCGCTGCTGGTGGCGACGGTGAGCGCTGCATCCTGCATCATGCCGGCACCGCCGTGACAATCACATTGTCGCCGTAGTCCTGTTGTTCGTCCAGCCATCGGCCGCCGCAGGTCACCAGCTTCAGCTGGGGCGGGCCGTCGCGCCGAAAGATGGACGCGCCGTCGAAGGCGTCCTTGGCCATGAGTTCCACACCGGTCACCCGGAAAGTCAGGGCCTTGGCCCCTTCGCGCCGGACCGTCACGAGGGTGCCCGGCGCGAGCGATTTGAGTTGGGAAAAGGGCGCCGAATCGGAGGTCGTGTCGACGTGCGCCGCGACCACCGCGGTGCCGGCAGCGGCCCCGGGAGCAGGGCCGAAGCGGTACCAGCCCGCTTCGTTGAAAGGCTCGGGGATCTCCATAGCCCCGTCAGGACTGACTCCCACCTCCACGATCGGCATGTCGATGGTGGTTCCCTCCACGGTGAGGAAGCGCGGCGCAAGGTCCTTGGGCGCCGGGGCCAGCGGGGTTGCCGGCCGGACCGGGATTGCTGGCCTCGGGGCGGGAACGGTTGTCGCTTGCGCCGGGGGCCCGGCGCCGGGCCGCCCCGCGCCCGGGGCCGTACTCTCTGCGGGCACAGGCTGCGCAGTCATGGCCTCCTGGGGTGCGGTGCACCCCGCGATCAGCAGCGCCATCGTAACGGCTGCGGCTGCCGCGATCCGCGCGGCGGAGGCTTGGTCGGCCGTCCGCAGGGCAGGCGAAGATCGGCGCCGGATGACCTGCGCCGTCGTCGTGCGCTTCATGTCTGTCCTCCTGCCGTGGTGAAACTCAGGGGCCGGCCGCCCGGCGGATGGCCGGGCGGCCGGAGCTAGCGGTTGCGGGCTAGCGGATGCGGCGGAGCGCCGGCTGCCTGCGGGACACGGCGACCCCGCCGGCAAGCAGCAGGAGGACAACGGCGCCAATCCCTACGGTCGCGGTTGCCTGATCCGCGGTGCCGGCTCCGGTGTCAGCGGCACCGGAACGTGCGCCGGGAACGCCTGCAGGGGCGGAGTGCAGGCCCTCAATGTTCTGCACGGCCAGCAACAGGTTCTTGTCTGTGAGGCTGCCCCACGCGTACACCACCGTGTGGGTGCCCTCCGCGACCGTCAGATCGGCCGGGCCGATCACCGGAGCGGTGGTACCGGCGGCAGCCACCGCAACGGACAGGGTGCCGGGATCCAGCGTCAGCGTCTCCTCCTTGGGGTTCGCCAGGCCGGAGATGACGGGGGAACCGCCGGCGAGGATGTCCACGGCCGGCGCCGCTGCCGTGTGGCGGACAGTGAGCTTGCCCTTGCCGGGATCGATTTGTGAAACGTCGTTTGTGAAGAAGTTGGCCGTCGGTTTGCCCTCGGCGTCGAGGTTGGCCACGGCCGTGTAGTTGCCGTTGGCGGCGAGCGTGACCTTGACGGGCCCGATCACCGGGGCGGAAGCGTCGGCGGCATCGGATGCGGTGATGGCAAGGTCATAGTCGCCTGCCGGGAGGGCCAGCGGACCTGCCAGGGTGCCGGGGGCGAAGTCGTCGAGGGTGCGTTCGCCGTTGACCCAGACGTCAACGGTCAGTCCGGGCACGCCGTGGAGCACCGAAAGCTGGGCGTCGGACTCGGCCGCCTGGGCGGGGCCGGCAAGAGCGAGAGCTGCCGCGATCGCCACGGCGCCTGCGGTGAAAAGGCTGGTACGCATTTACTTCTCCTTCAACGGCCCGCCGGGCGGGCGATTTTTGCTTACACCCCTACTACCGGCGCACGGGGCCGTTTGGATGCACATGCATGTAGATACTTTTGAAGAAGGCGCGGGCACGGCGGCTGGCGCAGCCGTGAAGTGTTGGTCAGCACTGTGCGGCAGGCGCAACAAAGCGGCCGGGCGGCTCTGGTGAGCTGCCCGGCCGCGGCTGGACACGCACCGCGCGTGCTAGGCGCGCGGCGGGTTGTCCGGGCCGGCGGGATCTTCCGGACTGTCCGGACTCGAGGCCGCGGGCCCGCCGATGACGTAGAAGCCTGCCTGACCCTCGGCTGGCCCGGGCGGGGCAGGACTTGCCACTCCGCTGGACCCGCCAGTAGGAACCGGGACGTATCCTGGCCCGGCAGGAGGCGCCGCAGGGAGAAAAACGGGGGCGTCCCCCGGATCCCGCGGCCCCATGTCCAGGTGGAACGGCGGGTATTCGTCGCGCATCAGGGAAACGTAGGCGCCAACGCGGTAGACCCAGCGGTTCAGCCCCATCAGGAAGTCGAAGAGCCCCCTCGAGTACACGCCGGTGAACAGCAGGACGACCCCGGCGATGAGGACCAGCAGCCCGAGCAGCGAGACGCCGATGCCGACCTGCACCCAATGGCCGTCGCGGTACACCCAGGTCTGGGCCGTGCCGGTCAGGAGCGCGACGATCAGCAGGTGTGGGATGGCCAGCAGCCAGGACTTCACGAGCACCAGGCCGCGGGACAGTTTCTCGGGATAGTCGACGTCGAAGTCAGCCGGGTAGTCGGTGCGCTCCAGGGTGAAGGGCGGATAGATGTCCGTGCCGAGCGCCCCGTAGGAGTAGAAGGCCACGCGCCAGCTCCAGCGGAGCACCCCGACGTTGAAGTTGAACAACGAGCGCGGGTAGCGCCCGGTGAACAGGATCGCGAACCACGCCACGATGGTGACCACGCCGAAGGCAAACCAGAGGAAGAAGAGCACGATGAAGTGCGGGATCGCCAGGAACCACTTGACCAGCCACTTCCAGCGGGACAGGTTCGGGTCCAGGTAGCCGCTGAGGCGGGCCGGATAAGCGACGCTGGAACCCGGCGGGACGCCCGGCACCGCACCCGGCACCGCTCCCGCCGCGTAGAGCTGGGGGGCGGCCGCCCCCGTCATGGGCCGGCCCTGCCCGGGCGGGGGTTGCGGCTGCCCGGGCTGGGGCGGTCCGCTCCTGCCGCGGCCCAGTCCGGCGGCGCCGAACACAATCAGGGGAATACCAATGAGCAGGAACACGATCCCGCCGACCAGCAGCCCGACGAAGACGGGCCACAGCAGGTTGGAGCGGGCTCCGGCCTTCATGTCCACGGCCACAGGGGCGCTGCCGTCGGCGTTCATGATCACCACGGCCCAGCTGCCGGAGCGCAGGTCCCATTCGAGCTGCTGCTCGCCCGCGCCCGTGGCGGACGCGGCCCAGAAGCCCTGCTCAGCGGGCTTTGCCGGAACCCTGGCTCCGGCCACATCCCGGTACGCCACCCGGAAGGGGTTGAACCGCACCTCGGTGATCTCCGAATGGCTGACGCCGTCAAGATAGGCCGCGACCGCGCTACGCGGCCCCACGCCGATGAAGATTTCCTTGCCGGAAACCGCCGAACCGCTCAGCATGAGACTTCCAACGACGCCAACCGGGACGGTGTCCGGCACGCCGCCCTCGGTCATGATGTCGAGGCGGGGTGTTGTCAGGGCGTAGGAGTTCGTGACGTACCGTTCCGACGGCGTCGTGAAGTACCCGTTGTCGCGCTGCAGGTAGTTGGCGAAGCCCGCGGCGCCGGCGCCTGCCAGCAGACCCAGCCCGAGGAGGGCGCTGAGCGTTCCCAGCACCAGCATGACTATCCGGCCTGGTCGCATGGCCGCCGTCCTTTCAGATGACTCAGATCAGCAGACTCAACTCGTGAGTGAGGTGAGTAGGGTTCGTGCCCAGCCTTGGGCTTTCTCGATTTCGCCCTCGCGCAGCGGACCCTCGCTGCCCAACACGAAGAAGGGCATGGGTTCGGCGATGATGTCTGCCCCGCCTGCCTTCAGGGCATGAGTGATCTTCTTGGCGGCATCCCCATGGATGAACATCCGGACCCGGGTGTCGAACGCCGCGGCTTTGACACCCTTGAGGGAACCGTCTCCCAGGGCAGCGAGCAGCGCGGTGATCTTCGGCGTCGGGCGCCATCCGTTGATGGGGCTGCCGACCACAAGAAGGTCCCCCGCCGCGAGCGCCTCGGGCTTGAAGTCGCCGACCGGGACAGAGCTCGCCTGCAGCCTGCCTGGCGAGCCAGCGATCGCCTCGGCTACCGATCTGGTGTTGCCGTACGCCGAATCGTAGACAACCAGGGCCTTCATGCTGTGATCACGACCTTGAGCGCCTTGGTTTCCGCGGCCCGGGCAAACGTGTCGTAGGCCTCCAGGAACTGGTCGAAACGGAAGTGGTGGGTGGCGAACTTCTCCGCTGGCACCTTTTTCTGTGCCACGAGTTTGAGCAGCATCGGGGTGGTGTTGGCATTGACCAGGCCCATGCTGATGTTGATGTTCTGGATCCAGAGGTTCTCCACATGCAGCTCCACGGACTTGCCGTGCACGCCGACGTTGGCCACGTTGCCGCCTGGGCGCACGATGTCCGTGCACATGCTGAAGGTCGCGGGGATGCCGACAGCCTCGATGGCGACGTCCACACCCTGCCCGTCGGTCAGCGCGAGCACCTGCTCTTTCCAGTCGGCGTCGCCGGAGAGGACAACGTCAGTGGCGCCGAACTCGCGGGACTTTTCCAGCCGGTTCGGGTCAAGGTCGATGGCGATGATGGTGGCGGCTCCGTAGAGACCGGCAGTGGCGATGGCGGCGAGCCCGACCGGGCCGGCGCCCACGACGGCGACCGTGTCGCCCGGCTTGACGCGGCCGTACTGCACCCCGATCTCGAAGCCGGTGGGGAGGATGTCGGAGAGCATCACGGCCTGTTCGTCGGTGACGCCCGCAGGGAGCAGGTGGAGGGAGTTTTCGGCGTAGGGGACACGGACGTATTCGGCCTGGGTGCCGTCGATCAGGTGGCCGAACACCCAGCCGATGCCGGATGCCCCTTCCTCGCCCATGCAGTGCGAGTAGAGGCCGGTCTTGCAGTTGGCGCAGTGGCCACAGGACTTGATGCAGGAAATGATGACGCGGTCGCCCACCTTCAGGCTGGTGACCGAGGAGCCGATTTCGGTGATGGTTCCAACGCCTTCATGGCCCAGGATCCGGCCCTTGGTCACGGCAGGAACATCTCCCTTGAGGATATGGAGGTCTGTGCCGCAGATCGTGGTGGTGTCCACCTTGACGATCACGTCGCTGGGATTCTGGATCTTGGGATCGGGGACGTCCGTCCAGGACTTCTCTCCGGGACCACCGTAGACGAGGGCTTTCATGCGTTCTCCTTGATTCTGAGGATGGTCGGCGGGTCCACTATGCGCAGACGGCACCGTGTTACCGAGGCGTCGATGCCGGATGACACGACTGACCTGCGGGCGTGCTCGTGGAGTTCTTCAATGGCCTCAGCGCTCACGCGAGCGTGAGCAAGGTCCACCACGATTTCGTAGTCGGGAAGTTTGGCTGTCACGCGGCGGCAGACGACATAGAGGGCCCGGATGTTTGCCGGCGTGACGACGCCCCGAACGTTGACCCGGGCCGACTCTTCAATGGCGTCGATCCGTATGAGAACCCCCATGCGGGGATCCCCGTGGGAGGGGTGTGCGTGGTAGGAGGCGGCACGGCTGCCGTGTTGCCTGTGGGTCACGGGGCATCAGAGCTCCCGCGCAACCCGTAAGCGGACTCATAAGTGCAAAAATCGCTGGTGACAGTCATTTTGGCTGCGGTCTTCCGCCCCGGTCCCGCAGGCGCGGGAAAGAGCGGAATGCCTTTTCCTTCCCCACGGTTCGAGCGAGACCGTACAACTGACAAGCAAGCAGTTCATCCCCCAATGGCCGTGCAGGAACCGCCCCAAATCCAGAATGGTGGGTGCATGTTTGGGGTGCAAGGGGCGAAAGTCCCGTCTCCGGCGCTTTGCAGCCCCTAACCTGTTTCCTATGCCTGAGACTCCTGAAGACCCCGTGCATGATCTCGTCCTCGCCTCGGTGCGGCTCCCCGGCGGAGCGGAGCTGTACGACGTACACGTGGCCAACGGCGTGGTTTCGCGGATCAGTCCCGCCGGCATGACCCGTGCCTCCGCGTCCCGGGTGGTGGACCTGGACGGCCGGTACGTCATCCCGGGGCTGTGGGATGAACATGTCCACATGACGCAGTGGGCCTTGGCCGCCAACCGGATCGACCTCTCCGGCGCGGCCTCGGCGCGTGGGGCGGCCGACGTCGTGCGTTCTTATCTGTCCGGCCCTGACGACGGCGGCCTGACGGTGGTGGGCGTCGGATTCCGGGACGCTGCCTGGTCGGATGTCCCCAGCCTGGAGCTGCTCGACGGCGCCACCCGTGGTGTGCCGACGGCGCTGCTGAGCCACGACCTGCACTGCGTCTGGCTCAACAGTGCGGCGGCTTCCCGTTACGGCGTGGCGGTGGACGCGTCCGGGCTGCTGCGCGAGGAGCCAGCCTTCGAACTGACCCGTGAGCTGGGGAAACTGCCGGACGCCGTGGTGGATGCCTGGGTGCGGGACTCCGGGAAGGCAGCGGCCGCGCGCGGGATCGTGGGGATCGTCGACTTCGAAATGACCTGGAACCGGGACGTCTGGCTGCGCCGCGTGGCGGGCGGGTTCGATTCCTTCCGGGTGGACGCCGGCGTCTATCCGCAGGATCTGGCGCGGGCTATTGCAGAGGGGATGCGGACCGGGCAGGCGCTCGACGGCGGGGCGGGGCTGTTGCGGGTGGGCCCGCTCAAAGTGCTGATCGACGGCTCGCTGAACACACGCACGGCATACTGTGTGGATCCGTATCCGCACGGCGGCCGCGGACTGCTCACTGTGGGCGAAGCGGATCTGCTGGAGCTGCTGGTCCGCGCCAGGGAGTCCGGCCTTGTCCCGGCGGTGCACGCGATCGGCGACGGCGCCAACGAGATCGCGCTGAATGCCTTCGCCGCCGCCGGGATCGCCGGGCGGATTGAGCATGCCCAGTTTGTCCGCGGCCAGGACTTCGCCCGCTTCGGCGAGCTGGGCCTCACGGCGAGCGTCCAGCCCGCCCATGCCCTGGATGACCGCGATGCTGCCGATTCCAACTGGGCCGGGCGCACGGACCGGGCGTTCCCGCTGCGGTCACTGCTGGCCGGCGGTGCCACGCTGGCGCTGGGCTCCGATGCGCCTGTGGCGCCGCTGGAGCCATGGACCGCGATGTCGGCGGCCACCACCCGGTCGCGGCAGGACGGGCGGGAACCCTGGCACCCGGAGCAGGCCCTCGCCCGGCAGGAGGCCCTGACAGCGTCAACTCGCGGACGGGCCCGGATCCGGGTGGGGGATCCGGCGGATTTCGCGGTGCTCGACGGCGATCCCCTGGCGGTATCCGACGCTGTCTTCGCGGCGATGCCGGTGGCCGCCACGCTGGTGGCGGGGCGGTTTACGCACGGCGGGGCCTGACCTGCTGAATCAGCTACCCTTGACCCGCGCCTGGACCAGGTTGGCGAACGGCAGCCGGCCGTACTCGTCCACGAACGCTGCGTGGTATCCAGCTTCGGCCTCGTTCAGCTGCTCAACGGGCAGCTCCTTCCACACGACGATCAAAGACCCGGCCGCGGCGAGCTGCCAGATCAGCCGGCCGTCCCAGTGGCCTGGCGGTTTGCCGTTGCCGAAGTCGACGAATTCCTGGATCTGCCGGCGCAGCCCGCGGTTGCCTTTGCTGCCGGGGCCGGCCTTGCCCACATAGAGGGCGTCGGCGCCGTCGACCCATTCGGCGGCGAGCACTTCGGCCTTCAGCGTGGGGTCCTTCTTCTTGAAGACGCCGGCCGTGCTCTTCGCCAGGAACTGCGGCCGGAGGCCCTCGGGCCGCAGCACCGCGAAGATACCGGGTTTCTGCGGGATCCGGTTGATGTCCAGGTCCCCGAGCACGCGGAAACCGGTGAACCCGTCCTGTTTCAGTGACTGTCTGTTGAGCGGCATAAGTTCCTTGGATCGGGGCGCGTGCGTTCCTTCAAAGCTTACGGATACGCGGGTTCCGGGGCCGCCCTAAATGTCTGAGGTGCCCGATAGTTTGGATCCATGAACGGCGAGCAGGAGCCCGACATGGCTCAAATAGCGGCAACAGACATGACGGTCGCGGAGGTGGCCCGGACGCTGGCCGCTGTTCGGCCCGCCCGGGACAGTGCCGGACTGATCAACCAGATCCGTGAACTCGAGGAAGCGAAGTCCGCCGCGGCCGCGTCGCAAGCCCGCTTCGCCGTCACGTTGGATTTACTCCAGCGCCGCGAACAGTCCGACGCCGGGATGCCCGCGGCCGAGCTCGGCACCGGGGTCGGCGCGCAGATCGCCCTCGCCCGGCGCGAATCCCCCGCCAAGGGCGGCCGGCTGCTGGGTCTGGCCAAGGCTCTGGTCACGGAGATGCCGCACACCCTGGCGGCGCTGGAATCCGGGCAGCTCAACGAATGGCGCGCCACCCTCCTGGTCCGGGAAACGGCCTGCCTGACCGCGGAGGAACGGGCCGCCGTTGACGAAGAGCTCGCCCCTGACACCGGGACCTTCGACGGGGCCGGAGACCGGAAGATCATCGCCGCGGCCCGCACCGCGGCCTACCGACGGGATCCCCGCTCGGTCACCCAGCGCGCCAGCCACGCCGCCACCGAACGGCACGTCAGCCTCCGCCCGGCCCCGGACACCATGTGCTACCTCACCGCCCTGCTCCCGGTCGCCCAGGGCGTCGCCCTGCACGCAGCCCTGACCCGGCACGCCGACACCCTGCGCAACGCCGGCGACCCCCGCACCCGCGGCCAGCTCATGGCCGACGCCCTCGTCGAACGCACCACCGGTACCCCCGGCGGGATCAGCGGCATCGAGATCCAGCTGGTCATGACCGACCGCACCCTCTTCCAGGGCCACGGCGACCCCGCCCGCCTCCCCGGCTACGGCATCGTCCCCGCCGGCTGGGCAAGGGGTCTCCTGGCCGGTGCCGGAAAGGACTCCCAGACCGGCGCATACCCCGGAGACCAGGCCCTGATTCTCTGGCTCCGGCGGCTCTACACCGCCCCAGGCGCCGGGGAGCTGGTCGCGATGGACTCCCGCGCCCGGATCTTCCCGACCGGGCTCCGCCGCCTCATCCAGGTCCGGGACAACACCTGCCGCACACCGTTCTGCGACGCCCCCATCCGGCACCTGGACCACATCATTCCCTGGCACCACGGCGGCCCTACTACTCAAGCCAACGGCGCCGGGCTCTGCGAAGCCTGCAACCACGTCAAAGAAACCCCCGGTTGGGCCGTCAGGCCCCGGCCAGGACCCAGACACACCCTCGAAATCCAAACCCCCACCGGCCACAACTACCACTCCACCGCACCGCCGCTCCCGGGATCTCCTCCTGAAACAGCAGCATCCCGCCACCGGCGCCGACTCCGGTACCTCGCCAAGGCGCCCACCCGTGCCGGACCCAAGGCAGTGCCAAGGGCAGTGTCGGCGGCCTGACAATCTGCTGAACTGGGCGGCCGGCTACCGGCCGAACCACGACTCGGCCAGGGACACGTCAGCTTCCAGGGTGCAGTCCCCTGCCGAGTGCCCGAGCACCAGCCGGTAGCTGCCGCCGGCGGTGTGCCACTGCCCACGATCCGTGTCGTAGGACGCCAGCAGCCGCGGATCAACGGCCAGCGAGACGGTCCGTGAGTCGCCGGGCTCGAGGTCCACACGCTCGAATCCAAGCAGCCGCATCCGGGGTCCCTCTGGCCCCTCAAGGACGTAGAGCTGGGGTACGTCGGCCCCACGGCGCGGCCCCACATTGGTGACAGTGAATTCGGCCCGCACCCCGCCCCGGTCCTGCACCGTCAGGTCGCCATAACCGAACCGGGTGTAGCTGAGCCCGTGGCCGAAGGGGAACAGGGGCTCCTGCCCGGTTTTCGCGAACCAGCGGTAGCCGACGTCGGATCCCTCGTGGTAGTTGACCGTCGTCGGGGTCCCCCACGGTGTGCCGAGGCCCGGGAGTTCCGGCCGCGGCGTCTGGTCCAGGCCTGTCGGGAAGGTCAGCGGGAGCTTCCCGGAAGGGTTGGTGACGCCGGCGAGGATTTCGGCGATCGCCTGGCCCCCGCACTGGCCGGGATACCAGGCCGCCAGGACCGCTCTGACCTTCGGGAGCCACGGCATCGCCACAGGGTTGCCGGTCTCGATGACGACGACGGCGTTCGGGTTGGCCTCCGCGACGGCCTCGATCACGGCGTCCTGCCCCCAGGGCAGGGAAAGGTCCGCGGTGTCGTAGCCTTCGCCCTCCACCCGGATGCCGAACACGATGGCGACGTCGGAACGGCGGGCCAGCAGCGCCGCCTCGCCCGGGCTCATCCCGGGGTCGTATTCGATCTCGGCGTCGGGCAGCAGGTTCTGCAGTTCCGCCAGCGGCGAGGAGGACAGCAGGTACAGGTTCCGCATGCTGCCCATGATGCCGGGGCCGCCGATGGAGTGGATTTCGGCGTAGCCGCCGGGCGGCGTGACGGCGCTGGAGCCGCAGCCGGCCGGTACCCCAAGCTGGGCATGTCCCCCGATGACGGCGATCCTGAAGGGCGCGCCGGCATTGGACGGCGCCGCCAGCGGCAGGATGCCGTCGTTCTTCAGGAGGACGATCCCCTGCCGCGCCGTCTCGAGGGCGATGTCGGCGTGGGCGGCGAGGTCGACGTCGGGCGTTCCCTCCCAGCGATCGATGCCGACGTCGAAGATGGCGTAGAGGATGCGTGACACCATCTCGGAGAGACGCGCCTTGGGGAAGTCACCCGCCGCGTAGGCCGCGCGCAGCGGGGCGGTGAAGCTCTCCTGTCCCCACATCATCACGTCGATCTGCGCGCCGGATTCCTGATCCAGGCCCCGCAGCGCGAAGTCCCAGCCCGGCGTCGCGCCCCAATCGGACATCACCCAGCCGGGAAAGCCCCAGGCGCCTTTCAGGATGCCCTGCAGCAGCGCCTCGTTGCCGCCCGCATAGGTGCCGTTGATCTTGTTGTAGCCGGTCATGACTGAGCCGGGGTGGGCGCGTTCGATGGCGATCTCGAACGCGAGCAGGTCGGATTCCCGGTGCGCGGCCGGGTCGATAATCGCGTCCAGCCAGTGCCGGTTGGTTTCATTGCAGTTCAGGGAGAAGTGCTTGACCGTGGAGATCACGCGCTCGCCCTGGATGCCCTTGACCGACTCCGCGCCGAGAACGCCGGTGAGCCAGGGGTCCTCGGACAGGTACTCGAAGTTCCGGCCGTTGCGCGGGTCGCGGTGGAGATTAAGTCCGCCGGCGAGCTGGACGTTGAAGCCTTTGCTCCGGGCCTCCCTGCCCACCAGCTGCCCGGATCTGCGGGCAAGTTCCGGGTTGAAGCTGGCACCGAGCGCGATGGAGGCTGGAAGCGCTGTGGCGGTGTCACCCTCGCGGTAGCCCGGGTTGGTCACGCCCAGGCTCGCGTCGCTCATCAGCAGGGCGGGGATGCCCAGCCGCGGGATCCCCGGCGTGTAGCCGGCGCTCATCGGGACGCCGTCCGGGATGCGCGGATCCTGGTCCTTGAGCACCTCGTTGGTGCCCATGACACTGATCAGCAGCGAGAAGCGCTCCTCGTCCGTCAGCTGCGCCTCAACTTCCCGGGCCCGCTTCACCGCCTCTGAATTCACGCGTTGCCTGCTTTCGGGGGTCATCCCGGCGGGGGCTGAGGAAACGGACATGCGTCCCGGCCCGGGGCGGCGTCGCCTTAAATACGAGGCCTGCAGGTACCTTCGCGATCTCGCTATGAGATGGCTCGGACATTTTCATGTCCTGAACGACCCGGCTTAATCAGATGGCTACCTGCAGGCAATTTAAGCGTACGCCCGGTGGCCGGGCCATGACTAGGGGCCGAACGCCTCTGGCCGCAATCCGACCTAAAGAACGCCCCAGCGCCCAAAAGCGTAGAGTGGAACCAGACGCCTGATTCTGGACGCCGAGCGCTGAGGGAGAAATCGTGACGATTGACTGGGACGAAAAGAAGACCCTGCTGCAGGAACCGAACATCGCCGCCGTAACGCAGCTTTGCGACGAACTGATGGAAAAGAAGCCGGGGTCGGTCGTCCCCTACATCGACCCCGTCCATGACGAGGACGAGTGCCGGATCATCAGCCTCCACATCGCCCCGGGCAAGGGCACCGAGTCGGGCTTCGTTTCCCACTTCAACGATGACGAGGCCGCCCGCCGTGCCACCTCCATCTACGAGGCCGTCGAGCTCGACCCCCGCTACGTGATGCCGTGGAACGCCTACCCCTGGGTCCGCGATCCCGAGCTCCCCTCCGCGCTGAACGTCCAGGAGAAGACGGACGGCCTGCGGCCCTTCCGCCAGTTCCTGAAGATCAACAAGCGCGTCTCGGCCGTCATCGCCCACGGCGCCGACGCCCACGCCTTCCTGACGCTGTTCGAGAAGACGTACCACTCCTCCCTGAAGAACCGCGGCGTCAAGATCTACAAGGCAACCGCACTCGGCGGCCGCGCCTTCGCCGTCTCGGCGGCCAAGCAGGAGGAACTCCTGAGCAAGAACGTCGAGGTCTACAAGGACGCCATGCAGCGGGCCGGCATCCAGCACCTCTAGAAGAGTCGCCTGACCGGAAAGAGGCACCCCATGTCCCAGAATCCCGGATCAAAACTCGCAATTGTCGGCGCCGGCAGTGTCGGCACCTCCCTCGCCTACGCGGCGCTGATCCGCGGCTCGGCCTCCAACGTCGCCCTCTTCGACGTCAACGCCACCAAGGCCGAGGCAGAGGTGCTGGACCTGGCCCACGGCACCCAGTTCGCCGCCGCAGCGGCAACCGTCACCGGCGGCGGGGATATCTCCGCGACGGAAGGGGCCGACGTCGTCGTCATCACCGCCGGGGCCAAACAGGCGCCGGGTCAAACGCGGCTGGACCTGGCCGGCACCAACGTCCGCATCCTCGAACAGCTCATGCCGCAGCTGCTCGCGCACTCCCCGGACGCCGTCTACGTGCTGGTGACCAATCCCTGCGATGTCCTGACAGTCGCGGCGCAGAAGATCTCCGGCCTGCCGTCGTCGCGCATTTTCTCCTCCGGCACGGTGCTCGACACGTCCCGGCTGCGCTGGCTGCTGGCGCGCAAGGCAGGCGTCTTCCTCACCAGCGTCCACGCCAGCATGGTGGGCGAGCACGGCGACACCGAATTCCCCATCTGGTCCGGTGCCACAATCGGCCCGGTCCCGATCCGCAACTGGGAGGTCGACGGGGAACGCGTCTTCACGTCCGACTACCTCGCCGAGACCGCGCGGGAAGTGACGCAGGCCGCCTACAAGGTGATCGCCGGGAAGGGCGCCACGAACTATGCGATCGGGCTGTCCGGCGCGCGCATCGTGGAGGCCCTGCTGCGCGCGGAGAACGCCGTCCTGCCGGTGTCGACCGTGCTGGATGGCCAGTACGGAATCACCGGAGTGGCGCTGTCGCTGCCCAGCATCGTGGGCCACGGCGGGGTCCATTCGGTGCTGGATACCCCCATGGACGACGGCGAACTCGCCTCGCTGCACCACTCGGCGGAGACGCTGCAGCAGAGTTTGGCGACGCTGGGGATCTAGGGGACCTGAGGCGCGCTTGCCGTAGCGAAAACGGGCACCACTGTCACTGTGCCCAGGTGCGGCAGGACGTGCCGGAGCTCGCGTTCCATGTTGGACGTCACCGAGGCGAGCTCCACCATGTGGACATCCGGCGCGATCGGCACCGTAACCTCGACGTGCAGGCGGTGGCCGGACCAGCGCAGCCGGGCGGTCCCACCGGCCCTGGAATGTTCCGCAATGACGGCCTCGACCTGCTGCGTCAGGTCAGGATCGACGCCGTCCATCAGCCGCCGTCCGACGTCACGCACGGTGCCCCACAGGAGGACCACGATGGCGGCCGAAATCAGCAGACCCACGATGGGGTCCGCGAGCGGGAAGCCGAGCCAGACGCCGATGACGCCCGCGACGACCGCCAGCGAGGTGAAACCGTCCGTCCGGGCGTGGATACCGTCGGCCACCAGGGCGGCGGAACCGATCCGCCGGCCGACACGGATCCGGTAGATGGCGACGAGTTCGTTGCCGGCGAAGCCCACCAGCCCTGCGGCGAGCACCCAGCCGAGGTTGTGAACGGGCTGGGGTTCAAAGAAGCGACGGATGGATTCGACGGCCGCCACCACCGCGGAGAGCGCGATCATCGCCACGATGAACAGCCCGGCGAGGTCCTCGGCCCGACCGAACCCGTAGGTGTAGGTCCGGGTGGCCTTGCGGCGGCCCAGCAGGAACGCGATCCACAGCGGGACCGCTGTCAGGGCGTCGGAGAAGTTGTGCACCGTGTCCGCCAGCAGCGCCACGGAGCCGCTGATCAGTACGATCACGAGCTGGAAGAGCGAGGTGGCGCCGAGCCCGAGCAGGGAGACCTTGACCGCACGGATGCCCTGGGAGCTGGATTCGAGCGCCTCGTCGATGGAGTCCGCGGCGTCGTGCGAGTGCGGGACGAAGACCGACTGGAGCCAGCCCTTCAGCCCGGTGGCGTGGGTGTGTCCGTGCGGGGCGTGGCTGTGGTTGTGGTCGTGCGGGTGCTCGTGCTCGTGCTCATGGCCTTCGCCGTGGCTGTGTTCGTCCACGGCGTCCGACGGGCGGTTCATGCGCTGTGCCGCTGGGCAGTGCCCAGCGCGTGCTCGGCCTGGTGGATTGCATCCATCACCAGTTGGCGGGCGTGATCATTCTGCAGCCGATAAAAGACCTTCGTGCCCTCCTGCCGGGTGGCGACCATGCCGCCCAGCCGCATCTTGGCCAGGTGCTGGGAGACAGCTGCAGCCGGCTTCCCCACTCGCTCAGCCAGGACGTTGACGGGCAGCTCACCCTCCCCCAGTGCCAGGATCAGCCGGACACGCGTGGCATCGGCCAACATGGAGAACACCTCGACGGCCAGCTCCACGTGGGGACTGTCGACCTCAACCTGCATATCTGCATTCATACGCAGATAGTGTCATACTTGCGCCGGCCGGCCAACTGCTAACGGACGTGGACCGCGGAAGGCTGGAACACACTGCCCGTCGCCGTCGTTGAACACCGGTACCGTGAAACCCACACACAGCACACCGGAGAGGAGGACCACGATGACCACAGCCAACCCGGCAGGTCCCGCTTCCTCACTGCGCCGAGCCGCACTGCTGGCCGGAATTCTCGCTGTGATCGCGGGCTTCCTGGGCATGCACATCCTCACCGGCTCCCATGGGCTGCACTCTTACGCGCCGGTTTCGGGCAGTGCCGGACACGCCGCGGCAGATCACCCCGCGGCTCCGGCGTCAGCGCCGACCCACGGCCAACACCCCAGCCACGACGCCGCAGCTGCTAAGCCGCCGTCGTGCGTCTGCCACTCCAACGGCCACCGCGCGCCCCCAGACCTCCGGCTCCAGGGCCGGATCCCCGAAGGACACGATTCTCCATGAAGAAGACCCTCACGCTTTCCGCCACCGCCCTCGCCGCCGTCATTGCCCTGGCAGGCTGCTCCACCGGGTCCGGTTCCAGTGCCAGCAGTATGCCCGGTATGGACCACAGCACCATGCCGGCCAGCCCGGCCGCGGTGGCCGACCACAACGGCTCGGACACGATGTTTGCCCAGGCCATGATTCCGCACCACGCCCAAGCCGTCGAGATGAGCGACATGATCCTGAAGAAGCAGGGTATCGACGCCCGGGTCACCGCGCTGGCAACGAAGATCAAGGCAGCCCAGGCGCCCGAGATCGAAAAGATGACCGGCTGGCTCAAGGGCTGGAGCGAACCCACGCAGGCGCCCGGCGGACACTCCATGACCGGCATGATGAGCGGCGACGACCTCACAAGGCTCGACGCCGCCCAAGGCACCGAGGCCGCCCGGCTGTTCCTCAGCCAGATGATTACGCACCACGAAGGCGCCGTCGAGATGGCCAACGCCGAGGTCCGCAGCGGCAAGAATGCCGACGCCGTTCAGCTCGGCAAGGACATTGCGGCCTCCCAAACGGGCGAGATCCAGGAAATGAAGGACCTGCTCGCGGGCCTCTAACCGGTCCGTGGGCCCCGAGGTGAGGTTTCGCGCCCATGCCCCGAGGAATCATGGGCGCGACGTCTCACCTCGGCAGGGGGCGCGGCTGGTCGCGGGGGCGTAACGCATCGTCCCCGCAACCTCTCGCGGGAGCGGTTCGCGTATGCTCAGCAGACAGACTCACACTGGCTCAGCGCCGAACCACCCGGGAGACACCACATGACGAACTGGCGAATCAGGGATTTCCATTCCGCCGATCTCGACGGCATCCTGCACCTCTGGGAGTCCCTCAAGGCCAGCAATGTCGAGCCGGTCTACGCGCTCTCCGAGGTGCTGGCCTCCTGCGAAAAGGACCACGCCGTGGTCGCGGTGCAGGGCGACCAAGTGGTGGGGGCCGCCGTCGGCCGCGCCGCCCACGACCAGGGCTGGATCGTTTTCCTGGCCACCCTCCCCGAATTCCGTGGCCGCGGGATCGGCACCTCGCTGCTGGCCTCCGTCGAGAACCGGATGGCGCCGCACGGGCTGAACAAGCTCTCCGCGCTCATGCCGGAATCCGAGACCCGGGTGGAAGCGTTCCTGGGCCGCGGCTTCGTGCTGAAGAAGAACCTGCGCTATTTCGAGCGGAAGATCCCGGTGCAGCGTCAGGAACTCGAACCGCTTAGCCAGCTCGGCGGCCGCATCCTGGCCCGCGACCTCTGGGAAAACGTCGCCGGCATGCGGAACGAGAAGGAGCTGCTGGAACGCCGCCTCGTCCTGCCCTTGGCCGAGGCCGACCTCGCCGACGAATACGGTGTGGTGCCGCCGCGCGCCGTCGTGCTCTTCGGCCCGCCCGGCACCGGCAAGACGACCTTCGCGAAGGCGATTGCCTCCCGCCTGGAGTGGCCCTTTGTGGAGGTCTTCCCCTCCCGCCTGGCCTCCGACCCCAAGGGCCTCGCAGGTGCCCTGCGCGAGACCTTCCTGGAGATCGCCGAGCTGGAGCACGCCGTCGTCTTCATCGATGAGGTCGAGGAGATCGCCTCCCAGCGCTCCGGCGAACCCCCGTCGCCGCTGCAGGGCGTCACCAACGAACTCCTCAAGATCATCCCGGCCTTCCGCGAACAGCCGGGACGCCTGCTGGTCTGCGCCACCAACTTCATCCGCGCCCTGGACACCGCATTCCTGCGCCACGGCCGATTCGACTATGTCATTCCCATCGGCCTGCCCGACCGGCAGGCCCGCGAGGCCATGTGGCAGCGCTTCATTCCCGCCACGGTGGTGGACGACGTGGACGTGGAGCTCCTGGTGGACCGCACCGAGGGCTTCTCCCCCGCGGACATCGAGTATGCGGCCCGAAGCGCGTCCCAGCGCGCCCTGGAGAAGGCCGTGTACGACGACGGCGGGCTGGCTTCCAGCGGCAATGCCTCAGTCCGCGAGGCCGTCCGGAAGGGCCCCGCGACGCAGGACTACCTCGACGCGATCGCGGATACCCGCACCACGGTCAGCGAGGAAGTCCACCAGCAGTTCCTCGAGGACATCGACGCCTTGGGCCGGGTGTAGCCAAAGGGCTACGGGTTCCGCTGCTCCCCGGTTTCGGCGGACCCGGCCGACTCGACCGGCGCCGGCTCCGCTTCCGTGGCGTCGTCATAGGAGAGGTTTTCGTAGTCGGTGTCGTCCGCCTCGTCGAGCAGATCGTCGAGCTCGTCCAAGAGCCACGGATTGATCCGGGCCAGGATCTTCCGGGTTTCCTCCACCGGAACCGCGGCATAGAGCACCGGGCGGGCCTCATCGTAGCGGGTGACCGGCGGCTTGTCCGGCCACTTCTCGGCCAGCGCCCTGACCCGTTCTGGCAATGAGTTGTGCGCGTTGTCCGCAATTTTCACGAGGGTGGCGTCGTGGTCTTCCGCGATGTAGCGGATGCCGGCCTGGTAGTCGTCCGGGTTCTCGTGCAGTCGCTTCGTGACGCGCTCGATGATGTCCACCGCACGCTCGGAGACACCCATGTCCAGCAGGGCCTGCCGCGTCATGGGGGTGTCCTCGGCGATGTCATGCAGGTAGCCGGCAATCCGGATGTCGTCGTCGAAATCCGCCAGCGCATCCCCGACGGCGATTACGTGCTCGCGGTACGGGCGCTTGAGCTTGTCCTTCTGCCGATTGTGGGCGACCTCGGCAAGGATCTTCGCCGTCTCCACGGTGAAACTCGGTTGAGGGGCGCGTGCTTCCGTGAATTCTGGTTCTGACATGATTCCAGCCTACGCGCCGGCGCCGCCCAGCCCGGGCCACACCCACGGCTGCTTCGGCAGCGCGGCGGGGTCGAACACGGCGAGGGCGTGCTCCAGCGGTCCGGTCGGCAGCCCGAGGGATACCAGCAGCACATCCCGCACGTCCTCCGGGGGCACGCCTTCGGCCGTGAGGTCCGCGAGCGTGACGGCGCCGTCGCGCTTGGCCAGCCGGGCGCCGTCGGCGTTCAGCACAAGCGGAACATGCGCATATTCCGGGACAGGCATATTCAGCAGCAGGGCGAGATAGGCCTGCCGGGGTGTGGACGGCAGCAGGTCGTCGCCGCGCACCACCTGGTCAATGCCTTGTTCGGCGTCATCGACCACCACGGCCAGGTTGTACGCGATGACGCCGTCATTGCGCCGCAATACAAAGTCGTCCACCACGCCGGTGTAGCTGCCGCGCAGCAGGTCCTGCACGGTCGCCTCGGTAACGGTTGACCGGAGCCGGACCGCCGCCGGCCGGGCGGCGCGCTTCGCCTCGCGCTCGGCGGCAGTGAGGTTCCGGCAGGTGCCGGGATAGGCGCCTTGCGGGGCATGCGGCGCGGACGGGGCCTCCTGGATCTCCCGGCGGGTGCAGAAGCACTCATAGGTCAGGTCCGCCGCGGCAAGCCTGGCGATCGCGGCCGCATAGTGGGCCCCGCGGTCGGTCTGGCGGACGACGCCGCCGTCCCAGGTGATACCGATTGCAGCCAGGTCGCGGAGCTGCTCAGCCTCGGCGCCGGCCCGTGCCCTGTCAAGGTCCTCGACGCGCATCAGGAACCGCCGGCCCGTGGACCGGGCGAAGAGCCAGGCCAGGATGGCCGTGCGGAGGTTGCCGACATGCAGTTCGCCGGAGGGGCTGGGGGCGAAGCGGCCGGCAGAGGTCATGGCTCCAGCCTATGCGCAGCGAACACAAGAGCCCCTCAGCTACCGATGACTTCGGAAAACCGACGTCGGTGGCTCAGGGGCTCTTGCCGTGCCGGGCCCGGGGAGTTCCTCCGGGCCATGGCACTGCGAATCGGGAGAACTGAGATTGCGGAGTTTTCGTGCGGAATGACGATGGTGTGAACAAGAGTCAATCAGCTGGCGGGTTCCTTGCGGGAATCCTCATCCAAGGTCCGGGTGGTGTGCCGGGGTACTTGTAGCCTTTGGGGTCCGGCGGTGGCCTCGTCCCTTTGTTGTCACTATTTCACCAGAAGGCCTACAGTTGGTGCAACGAGCTTGCTCTAGAGTAGTCAGATTGACCAATGCAAGCCACAAGAATGAACAGGAAATGGTCACTTTGCAGGAACTCGACGGGACCGACCGTCGGATCCTCCTCGCCCTTGACGAGGATCCCCGGCTGCCTATCATGGTGCTGGCCCAGAAACTGGGCCTGGCCCGCGGCACCGTGCAGTCGCGCCTGGAGCGGATGACGGCGTCGGGTGCACTCCGGCCCAACAGCAGCCGCGTGCTGCCCTCGGCGCTGGGCCGGGGCGTGGCGGCGTCGGTGAGCGCGGAACTGGACCAGAGCCATCTGAATGAGGCAATTGCCGCGCTCCGGAACATCCCCGAAGTCCTCGAATGCCACGCGCCGGCCGGGGAGACCGATCTGCTGATCCGGGTGGTGGCCACAAGCCCGGACGATTTGTACCGGGTCTCCGAAGAGATCCGGCTTTGCCCGGGAATCGTGCGGACGTCCACCAGCATGTTCCTGCGCGAAGTCATCCCATACCGGACGACGGGGCTGCTGGGCGCCTGAGTCCCCTCCAGCAGTCCCGGAACAGCGCCCGTGCGGCCTAGACGGGCGGCCCGGTATTGGTCTTCAGGTTCTTCATGACCAGTGTCGACGTCAGGCGCTCGACCCCGGGCAGCGAGGTCAGTTCGCTGTCATAGAAGCGCTGGTAGGCGGGCAGGTCCTCGGCGATGACCTTGAGCAGGTAGTCGGGCGAGCCGAACAATCGCTGGGCCTCCACGATATTCGGGTTGTCCGCCACCCGGTTCTCGAAGATCTCCATCGTGGCGCGGTCCACCTGCCGCAGCGTGACGAACACTATCGCCTCGAACCCGAGCCCCACGGCGGCCGGATCGATGTCCGCCCGGTAGCCGCGGATGACGCCGGACGCCTCCAGGTCGCGGAGCCGCCGGTGGCAGGGCGCCACGGTCAATCCCACCTTGGCCGCGAGCGCTGTCGCCGTCATGCGGCCATCCTCTTTGAGGTAGCGCAAAATACTTCTGTCCAAATGGTCAACCACGCAATAATCTTACCCGCAACCAGTGTTTCTCCGCGAAAACAGGGAACACTTTGGGCGCATTTTTTCCTAGACTTTTCCTGTACCCAGCGTCAGGAGACCGCCATGAACCCCCAGCTTTTCATTGCCTTTTTGGTGGTTGCCGGCGCCCTTGCCTGCACGCCTGGAGTGGACTGGGCCTATTCCATCGCCGCAGGCCTGAAGCAGCGCAGCTTTGTGCCTGCCGTGGCGGGACTCTGCGGCGGCTATGTGCTGCACACGGTGCTCCTGGTGGCTGGCCTGGCAGCGCTGCTCACCGGGATTCCCGGCGTACTGGGATGGCTGACCGTGGCAGGCGCCGGCTATCTTCTCTGGCTCGGGCTCTCGACCATCCGGTCCTGGCGCGGGGCGAGCTTCGGCACCGCAGAAGTGCGGGCTCCGGCGAACCAGTTCCGGACCTTCCTGCAGGGCATGGGAACCAGCGGCATCAACCCGAAAGGACTGTTGTTCTATGTTGCCCTGGTGCCGCAGTTTGTCAGCCCGGAGGCGTCGCTGCCCGTGCCGGTGCAGTCGGGCCTTCTCGGCCTGACGTTTGTCCTGCTGGTTGCCGTGGTCTACACGTGCGTTGCATTGCTGTCACGCAAACTGCTGCACTCCCGGCCGGGAGCGGCACGGAGAGTGACGCTCGCGAGCGGCATCATCATGGTGGCACTGGGCGCCGTACTGCTGTCCGAGCAACTGGTACCGCTCCTGGGCCACGTCATGCCTCGAGGCTGAGGACCCGCGGCTGGGGCTGCGCGCGGCCTCCGGCCGCCCCGTCACGTGCGCGGCATGTACCACTCGGTGAACGCCGTGGCTCGGCCGTCCCCCGTGAGCTGGATGATCCAGAGGTTGTCGTAGCTGCGGCTGTCCTCGCGGTAGTCGGTGCGGCCCTGCACGAAGGCCCTGCCGCCGTCCAGCGCGCTGCCGCATCTCTCATTCCTCGGTTTTACTCCCTGCTTCCGCGAGCCCGCAAGGGTCATTGATCCGGAACGGGACCCGTCTCCCTGGTTCAGTCGCCGTCGTCGGCGAGGCCATATTCCCGGTCCCAGAGCTCATGCAGTTCGGCATCCTTGCGGAGTGTCCTGACCGTCTCCAGTTCAGTGGGCTGGCGGTGCTGCCACTCAAGCCGGTTCAGCACCTTCCGCCCGTTGTCCAGGAGGAGCAGCGCCCGGTCCGTCAGGGCATCGCTGCGGAGCGTGAAATCGGTCGTGCGCCGGCGCAGGACCTCCTGCAGGGCTGCCCGTGCTTCCCGGTCGTCGCCAAGTTTCCGGAGCGACCGGGCCCGCACCAGGAGCAGCGCCGCCGAGAGGTCGTCTCCGTTGAGCAGCCCTTCCGTGTCCGCCACCACGTCCAGATGCCGTCCCAGCGACGCGGCCAGAGAGCAGCGCGCCAGGGACATGGGCAACGACGGCGGCAGTCCCGTCAGTGCCGCGAGTGCGGACTCGCCCTGGCCTGTCTCGCGCAGCGAATGGGACAACGCCAGGAACGCAGCCTCCTCGCTGAACAGGACGGGAACCTCGACCCGCTCGGCCACGGCCACCCGGGTGATGACACGGGCCAGATAGACGGACGCATAGCTGTTCGCGTCGTCGTCGTTCCTGATCAGCAGGCCGCGCTGGAGCAGTTCGGAGGAGCGGAGGTGGCCGCCCTGGGCATAGCTCTGCAGTCCGGCCATCAGGTAGCACAGCCCGGCCCACCCGGGGTTGGCGTGCGCCAGGGCGATCAGCCGGTCCGGGTCGGAGCTGGCGAAGATGGCGGCATGCACGGTCTTCGCCGCTTTGCCCGGTGCCCTGCCACCCACTTTGCCGAGCCGGGGTGCGCCGCCTTCCACGGGAAGTGAACCACGGATCCGCCCCGCCACGGCACCGGCGACGCCGTTGGCGAGTCCGCGGACAGGCGTCCGGATCACCGGCGTCCGGAACGGCGTCAGGTCGCGGTGGTCGCGGTATAGGGCTGGTCGGGGGGCGGTTTCCCCTGGTCCGGCGCTCATGACTCCATGCTAGTCCGCCCGGGGCGGCCGCGGGCAGACTAGGCCGCGGCCGAAATCCAGAGTCCGATCACCCAGGTGCTGCCGGCCAGGCAGGCGAGTCCGAACTCCACGATCATTCCCAGACCGGTGGCCTTCAATGCCGCCCAGCTGGATGCCACGGCAGTGCCGAACACGCGCGTGCGCTGCAACTCGCTCAGCAGCAGGCCGGCGGCGAAACCGACAAACAGGCCCACGACGGGGATGATGAACATCCCCACCACCCCGAGGACCAGCCCGGCCACCACCGAGCGGCCGGGAATGCTGTGTTGTTTGAGTTTCCGCCCGGTCAGGACCGCGCTGGCGGCCATCCCGGCCAGGACAAAGACCAGGCCGATCCCGAACACCACCCAGCCGATGGTTCCGGCGCCGCCCCAGATGGCCCACGCGAGCAGGCTCAGTCCGATCAGGATGCTGCCGGGAAGCACGGGGATGACGGTGCCGGCCACGCCCACCAGGATGGCGAGGCCGCACAGGATCGTCACGACAGTCTCGGGGTTCATCGCTCCAGTCTATGGTTCGAGCCGGTGCCCGGAGCACCCGACGACGACGGCGCCGCATCCCCGGGGGTGCGGCGCCGTCGTCTTCTGTTCAGCTGTGTCTACTCGGCTTCAACCGCCGCGGCGACGGCGGCGGAAACCGCCGGTGCCACCCGCGGGTCCAGCGGGCTGGGGACGATGTAGTCGGCGGAAAGGTCCTCCTCGGCCAGTGCGGCGATGGCGCGGGCTGCGGCCAGCTTCATGGCCGGCGTGATCCGGCGGGCGCCGGCGTCGAGGGCTCCGCGGAAGATGCCGGGGAAGGCCAGGACGTTGTTGATCTGGTTCGGGAAGTCGCTGCGGCCCGTGGCGACGACCGCCGCGTACTTGCGTGCGACCTCCGGCAGGACTTCGGGGTCCGGGTTGGAGAGGGCGAACACGATCGCGTCCTTGTTCATGAGCTTGAGGTGGTCCTCGTCCAGCTTGGAGGAGGAGACGCCAATGAAAACGTCGGCGTTGAGCAATGCCTCGGCGGGGCCGCCGGAGACATCGCGCGGGTTCCCGCTCCTGGCCAGCTGCGCCTTCTTGCCCTCGGGGTGGGCAGCGATGTCCGCACGTTTGCTGTTGATGACCCCGCGGGAGTCCAGCAGCACAACGTCGGTAATCCCGGCGGAGAGCAGCATCTGCGCGACGGCAATCCCGGCAGCGCCGGCGCCCGAGACGACAACGCGCAGTTTCTCGAGTCCACGACCGGTCACCTTGGCGGCGCCGGTCAGGGCGGCGAGCACGACGACGGCGGTGCCGTGCTGGTCATCGTGCATAACGGGGCAGTCGAGGGCTTCGATGAGCTTCTCCTCGAGTTCGAAGCAGCGCGGCGCTGAGACGTCCTCAAGGTTGACGGCGCCGAAGCTCGGACGAAGGCGGACGAGGGTCTCCACGATCTCGTCGACGTTGGTGGTGTTGAGCACCAACGGGATGGAGTCGAGTTCGCCGAAGGCCTTGAACAGGGCGGACTTGCCCTCCATCACGGGCAGCGAGGCGCTGGCCCCGATGTCGCCCAGGCCGAGCACGGCCGTGCCGTCGCTGACGACGACAACGAGGCGCTGGGCCCACGTGAGGGTCTTGGCGAGCTCCGGGTTGGCGGCGATGGCGCGGCTGACCTGGGCGACGCCGGGCGTGTACGCGATGGAAAGGTCGCGCTTGCTGGCGAGCGGCACAGTGCTGGAAATTGAAAGCTTGCCGCCCTGGTGGGATGCGAAAATTTCCTCGTCACTCAGCACCTCTACGGGCTCTGCGGGGGAAGTAGCGTCGGTGGGGATAGTCGTCTCAATGGACACTTCATTGTCTCCTGGGGCTCACCGTGGGCATACGGCTCATGGAAGCTCAAGCACAGGGATGCTCAAGATGTTCTGGGGAACGTCGGCAGCGGCCCGAGGTTGGTGGGCCGGCGGCGGTGCTCCGTGTACTGCAAGCGGCGGGGCCGCTCCGGTTCTGCAATGGTAAACAAAGCCGCGGGCCATGAAGTGTCGTCGGACACACTGCCGCGAATGGTGAAACGTTTATCCAAGCTTTTTTGTGATCCACATCACTCAAAAGGTCCGCTACCGGCGAGTAAAAAGTCAGATTGGTCTAGACCAGTTACGCCGCTGAGCGGCCGCATGTCAGCAGGAAGCAGGCTTTCTTGAGGTCTTCCTCGGCTTCAAAGAGGGAAAGCCGGCGGCAGCGGACCGACTGGACCAGTCCAGTGACGGTCAGCAGCAGCACCCGGGAGATGGCGGCGTCGCCGCTGACGGCGGTGACCGCCTTCTCGGCCGTGGCGTCGATCTCGCGGAGCAGCTTCGTGGTGTCCGTGTCCTTGGTGTACACGACTTTGTTGAGGCACTGCTCCACGGCAGGCTGCATGAGGCGCATGTGGAAGATTTCCATCACGACGCCGACGAGCGCGTGGGCCGGTACGTCGCCCGAGGCGTCCGCTGCGGGTGGCTTCGCGGAGCGTCCCGCAGACTTCTTCGCCGGGGCAGCGGCGGTGCTTGTCGATGCAGCGGCGGCGCCGGCCGCTGGCACCGCAGGGGAGTTGGCGGCGTACAGTTCCGTGAGCTGCTTACGGTACAGCGCCAGCACCAGCTGGGTGGCGGACGGAAAGTATCGGTACAGGGTGCCGAGCGGAACATCAGCCCGGGCAGCGACCTCCGAGAGAACCACGGAATCCAGTCCCTTGCGCACGAACCCGGCGGCGACGTCGAGGATCCGGGTGTAGCGGAGCCGTTGCCTGGGCAGGCTGGGCGGCGGGGCCATCGGTGGAAGTTCTGAGTGAAGTTCAGGCATCAGCAGCGTTCCGGGGTCGGTTTTCTCGGCAGCCGGGAGGGATCCCCCACAGCACTGCCGCGGCAATTCCCGTCCACTATACGCCACGCCCCCGGGCCGAAAGCCAGTCACATCCACGGCCGGAGCGGCCCGGACGGAGCCACGACGGCGGCACTTTCCGGGCTAGTCGACGCCCTTGATTTTGACCACGAACACGGCACCCAGCAGCCCAATCACCGCGGCCGCCACGTACAGCGAAACGTATCCACCCCACAGCGTCACGAAGGGGAACGCGATAAGCGGGGCGAGCACCTGCGGCAGGGAATTGGCGATGTTCAGGACACCCAGGTCCCTGCCGCGGCTCAGCGCCGCCGGGAGCACCTGGGTAATGAGGGCGAAATCGACCGCAAGGTAGCAGCCGAAGCCGATGCCCAGCACCGAAGCGCCCAGCAGCGCTCCGATCCAGTTCGGCGCGAATGCCAGGATCAGCGAGGCCGCCGCGATGATGACCGAGGACATGATCACGAGCGGCTTCCGTCTCCCCATCCGGTCGCTCAGCCGGCCGCCGATCACACTGCTGATGATCACCATCACCGCATAGAGTCCGGTCAGGATCAGCACGCCGAACTCGGGCGCCATGCCCTGCGTCTCCTGAAGGTGGACCGCATCCGTGAGGAAGAAGAGCAGGTAAAGGGTGACCATGTGGTTGCCGATGTTCACCAGGAGCCTGGTCAGCCAGGCCCAGGCGAAGTCCGGGTGGAGCGCCGGGGAAATCCAGAAACCCTTGACGAAGCCGGCCAGGCGGAACGGCGGCCGCGCCGCCGCAGGGAGCCGGGCGTCGTCGTTCCTGAAGAAATACAGCACGACGCCGGCGAGCAGCGCGACGGCGCAGACCACATAGCCGACGGCGAAGTTCCCCGTCACCACTGCCGCGATCACGGCGCCGATGAGGATGCCGACCGTCTGTCCCATGGCGGCCAGGCCGCCCACCGTTCCGCGCTGCGCCACGGGCACGCGGTCCGGGATGGCCGCGGTGATGGCGGCATAGGCGCCGTTGCAGCCGGCCTGCACGAGGCACCAGAGCAGCGTCATGATGGCAACGTTCGGCGCCCCGGCGAGGGCAATCAGGGCCGCAGCGCCGAGGACGGCGCCGAAGAGGACCCAGGGCACACGTCGGCCCAGGGGCGAGGAGGTGCGGTCGCTGAACGCGCCAAACAGCGGATTGGCGACCAGTGAGACCGCCGCGCCCGCCCCGGTCACGAGGGCGAGGATGGCCTCCTTGTCGGCCTCGCTGAATGCTGCCGCCTGCTGGCCGAGGAGCACCTGGAGCGGGGCGAAGAATGCCGCGTTGATGCCGAGGTTGACGAGGACAACCCCGGCGATCCAGACGGGCCGGACCGCCCGGTCGGGCTCGGCGAGCGCCACCGCCGTCGGGCGTTCCGTCGTCGGGCGTTCCGCCGTCGGGCGTTCCGTCGTCGGGCGTTCCGTCGTCGGGCGTTCTGCCGTCGAGGGTGCCGCGGCGGGGTCACGGGCTGGGTCCGGAGCAGCGCCGGGAGGATCGGACAGGCTCATGTAATTCGGTTCCCCCCGGAAACTTACGACGCACGCTGAAGATCGGTGTGCAGCCAGACTATCGTGGGGACCACGATCCGCCCCTAATTTCCAGCTCAGGAGAACCGATGGCCGCATCCGCCGTAAATACCGCCGATCTCTACGACGTCCGGGGTGAGGAGCTCGACTCCGTGGCCCTGCAGTTCCAGTCGCTCGGCGGCCGGACGCACTTCAGCGGCCCGGTCCGCACCATCCGCTGCTTCGAGGACAACGCCCTGGTCAAGTCCGCTCTCGCCACACCCGGCGACGGCGCCGTCCTGGTGGTGGACGGCGGCGGCTCGCTGCGCACGGCCCTGATGGGGGACCTGATCGCGGCCAGCGCGGTCGCGAACGGCTGGGCCGGCGTCGTGATCAACGGCGCCATCCGCGACCGGACGGCCATCGCCGGACTGCCGCTCGGGGTGAAAGCGCTCGGCAGCAACCCGCGCAAGAGCGCCAAGGCAGGTGCCGGCGAGAGTGACGTGGAACTGGAGATCGACGGCGTCGTCCTCCGGCCCGGCGCCATGATCTGGTGTGACCCGGACGGGATCCTGGTCGAGCACTGATCCCGCCGAGGTGAGACTTCGGGCCCATGTCGCTAAACACCATGGGCGCCTAATCTCACCTCGGTGTCCATCCCCGGGACTGGAGGGCCCGCCGGACCCTACCGATGGCTGCGGGGCGATCGCCCGCCAGGTCGTCCTTCGAGATCCTCACCTCGACCCAGCCCAGCCGGTCCGTGGTCCGTGCCCGCCGGATGTCGCGCAGATGCTGGCCTGGTCCGTCATGGTGGGCGCCGTCGTACTGCAGCGAGATCCGGTGGGCCGGATAGGCCGCGTCCGGCCATAATTCCGGGGCACCGGCCGGGCCCCAGACCACGTAGTTGAGCTCCGGTTCCGGAAGGCCGCCGCGGACCAGGGCGAGCCGCAAGTGCGTTTCGGGCAGGGAATCCGCACCCACGCGCACGTACTCCAGGGCCTCCCGCGCGGTCCGGATGTTCCGGGCGCCGGGGTGTTGAAGCAGCATCCTGTTCAGCGCCTCGATGCTCGACACGGCCGCCCGGGGCGACGGGAACTCCGGACCGTGTTCGGTGACCAGGGCATCGCCGGCAGCCACCAGATCGTCCAACGGCAGAGCCGCAGCCAGGTCAAGGAAGGTGCGTTCGGGCGAGGTAACCCTGACGCCGTCGAACATCACCACGTCTCCGGGCGCCAGAGCGAGTCGGTGGCCCGCCACGTTGGACCGCTTCGGGATGCTGCCACCCCGCGGCCGGGCAAGGTGGATCCGCCAGTCGCAGTCCGCCCACAGGGGAAGGCCAACGCGCCACAGCCTCGCCGCGGTGAAGTGGCAGAGTACGGTGCAGTCGTCGAGCTGGCAGTACGCCCTCAGCGCTGCCGCGCCGTGTGCACTGCTGCCGGCCGGGATGCGGACACCGCGGGAGACCGTGATCAGATCCTGGGCACGGGTCCGCTTCCGCGGGACCCCGGCGGCATCCGCAGCCTGGACGGAGAACGATCCGTCCGCCAGGAATGTTGGGAGCTCAAGTCGGCGCATTCCCTCATCATGATCGGATCCGGCGCCGCCCGCTTAAGTTATCCACACGCCGCAACCACACGTCTTCCACAACTCCTGGACGTCGGGCCGCCGGGGTGAGATTTCGCGCCCATGGCGGGACCGGACATGGGCGCGAAGTCTCACCTGGACGGTTCGACGGCGGTGCTCGCTTACCGCGCCCCGCCAAACTGTATGTTTTCTCTCATTTTTGGTCCTGTGACGTGCACCGCTCCGGCTCCGGTGTAAGACTTGGTAGCTTGCGGCGCCGGCCGCGGAACGCGAAATGCCGAGGGAGCCAGATGACAACCACCCAAGACCAGACCGCAGCCAGGATCCCCCAGCGGGTCATCTGGCTGGCCGTGGCGGGCGCCGTGGGCGGCTTCCTCTTCGGTTTCGACTCCTCGGTGGTCAACGGCGCCGTCGACGCAATCAAGGACGAATTCGCGCTCAGCGAGGCCGTAACCGGTTTCGCCGTGGCCGTGGCCCTCCTCGGCTGCGCGGCCGGCGCCTACCTGGCCGGCAAGATCGCCGACCGCTACGGCCGCATCCCCGCCATGAAGCTCGGCGCCCTGCTGTTCCTGGTCAGTGCGGTCGGGACCGGCTTCGCCTTCAGCGTGTGGGACCTCATCTTCTGGCGCCTGGTCGGCGGCCTGGGCATCGGTCTGGCCTCCGTCATCGCTCCGGCCTACATCTCCGAGATCTCACCGCGCCACGTCCGCGGCCGGCTGGCCTCGCTCCAGCAGCTTGCCATCACCACTGGTATCTTCGCCGCCCTGCTCTCGGACGCCCTGTTCGCGAACTTCGCCGGCGGAGCCGGCCAGGCCCTCTGGTTCGGTATTGAAGCCTGGCGCTGGATGTTCCTCGCCGCTGCCGTGCCCGCCGTCGTTTACGGCTGGATTGCCTACACCCTGCCCGAGTCGCCGCGGTTCCTGGTCGTCCAGGGAGAGGACGAGGAGGCCCTCAAGATCTTCCAGTCCATCGCCCCGGACGAGGACACGGACCGCCACCTGCGCGACATCAAGAAGGCCATCGAGGAAGACAAGCTCGCGGGCCAGAAGGGCTCCCTCCGCGGCAAGGTCTTTGGCCTGCAGCCCGTGGTGTGGATCGGCATCATCTTGTCCGTCCTGCAGCAGTTCGTCGGCATCAACGTGATCTTCTACTACTCCACCACTTTGTGGAAGGCCGTCGGCTTCCAGGAGAAGGACTCGCTGACGATCTCCGTGGCCACCGCGATCACGAACATCCTCGTAACCCTCGTGGCGATCGCGCTGGTGGACCGGATCGGGCGACGCCCCATCATGCTCGCGGGCTCCATCGGCATGGCCGCCTCGCTGGGCACCATGGCCCTGGCCTTCGCCTCAGCCACGGGAACGGGCGACGCGATTTCGCTTCCCGGCGCGTGGGGTCCGGCCGCCCTGGTGGCCGCCAACGCCTTCGTGATCAGCTTCGGCGCCTCCTGGGGCCCGCTGGTCTGGGTGCTGCTGGGTGAGATCTTCCCGTCCAGGATCCGCGCCCGCGCCCTGGGCCTGGCCGCGGCCGCCCAGTGGGTCGCCAACTTCGCCATCACCCTGAGCTTCCCGGTCATGGCGGCGGTTTCCCTGCCCCTGACCTACGCCATGTACGCGACGTTCGCGGCGGCGTCGTTCTTCTTCGTGAAGTTCAAGGTGCCGGAGACCAACGGCATGTCCCTGGAGCACGCCGAGACCCTTTTCGTCCCGAAGGGCTCCGCGAAGGCTTCCGCCAAGGCCTGAGCCGCACTGCGCCCCGCCCTTCCGCCGCTCGAGGTGACAGTTAATGCCCATGTTCCGCGGGAACATGGGCATTAACTGTCACCTCGGCGGGATGGGCACCCGGCGCGTCGGCTACTACTAGACCACGTGGGGCTCGTGCGCGGCCAGGTAGCGGCGTCCGCCGAGGACCACGGCAATGGCCGCCACCATGGCCACCGCAGCCGCGAAGAAGGGCACCTGCGGGCCGAAGTGCTCGCCCAGCTGCGCGGCGGCAAACGGAGCCAGGGCGCCGCCCATCCAGCGCACAAAATTGTATCCGGCGGAGGCCACGGGCCGCGGCGAATCGGAAACACCCATGGCCAGCTCCGTGTAGATGGTGTTGTTGACGCCCAGAAGCGCCCCGGAAATGACCACCAGCACGACGACGGCGGGCACCGAGTGCCCGGCGGCCAGTCCCAGTCCCACCAGATCCAGCATCAGCAGGGCCAGGGTGCCGCTGAGGACCCGGACGGCCCCGAAGCGGTTCTGCAACACGGGTGCGGCAAACACGGAGAAGACGGCGACGGCGACGCCCCAGCCAAAGAACACGCCTCCGATCCCGTAGGCGTCCATGCCCAGAATGAAGGGCGTGAAGGCAAGGATGGTGAAGAAGCCGTAGTTGTAGAACAGGCCGCTGGCCGCCGTCGTCCGGAGTCCTTTGTGCCCCAGCGCGAGGAGCGGGTCCCGGAGCCGGACCTTCCGCTCAGGCAACGGGGTCTTGGGCAGCAGGGCGATCAGGGCGATGAACGCCGCGGCCATCAGCACGGCGGTTCCGAAGAACGGCGCGCGCCACTGCCAGCCGCCCAGGACTGCCCCCAGGAGCGGTCCGAGTGAGATGCCCAAGCCCAGGGCGGCCTCGTACAGGATGATCGCCGTGCCGGCACCGCCGCTGGCGACGCCGACAATCACGGCCAGCGCCGTGGCCACGAAGAGGGCATTGCCCAGCCCCCAGCCGGCCCGGAAGCCGATGAGCTCGGCCACGCTTCCGGAAGTGCCGGACAGCGACGCGAAGACAACGATCACCGCCAGTCCGATCAGCAGCGTCCGTTTTCCGCCCATCCGGGACGAGACGTAGCCCGTGATCAGCATGGCGACGGCCGTCACGAGGAAATAGCTGGTAAAGAGCAGTGAAACCTGGCTCGCAGAGGCCTCCAGGTTCTTGGCGATCGCCGGCAGAATGGGGTCCACCAGACCGATGCCCATAAAGGCGAACACCGCTGCGAGAGCCGTCGCCCACACCGCCTTGGGCTGTTTGAGTAGTGAGACCTTCTCAGCCTCGAGGGTAACTTCGGCTGCCGGCAGGGTTCCGGCGGACTGGCCGTGCATAGGTGCACTCCTAATTCAGGGGATTCAGGTGATGGGATTTTTGGTTGAGTCTCAGGCCTGAAGCGTCGCTTTGATCTTGCCGAGGACCGGGAGGGCCGCCGCGAGGGCGGCACGGTCGCCGTCCGACAGGGACGAGAGGATGCCGACCATAACGGCATTGCGGCGCTCACTGGCGGACTCGACGGCGGCAAGGCCCTCTTCCGTGAGGGCCACGCGGACGGCGCGGGCGTCGTCCGGGTCCGGTTCCCGGCGGGTGAGGCCGGCGCGCTCGAGCTTGATGATCTGCTCGGTGGCACTGGGCACCTTGACGCCGAGGTTCCGCGCGATGTCGCCCACGCGCACACCTTTGGGCCCAGTCGGCGCGGCGCCGGTGTCGTCCATCAGCATCCTGAGCGTGCTGAGCTGGGCGGCGCTGAGTTCGCCGTCGGCGTCCAGCCGGCGGACCAGGTAGATGCTGTGGCGGAGGGCCTCGCGGAAGTCCTGGGCGAGACCGACGAGGCCCGGGTCGGCGGATTCACTGGCGTTCATAGTTAGGTAGCCTAACTATTAGGCTGCCTAAGGGTCAAGTCTGCACCCATAGCACCGCTCTATGAAGTGCATCACATACAATTTTTTCAGGTACCGGAATCCACCGGCTGACGCAGCTGTCGGCAGGCCCGCCCGGTTCACCGGCTTACCGGCCCACGGCAGAGAATGAGGACCTTCAGTGCAGCACTTCCCAGGAGTAGGCGTCAGCCCAGGCCGCATCGTCGGAACCATCCGCCAGATGCCCAAACCCGTCAGCGAGCCGCCCGCCGGGGAGCAGTTGCCGGCCGGCGTCACGGCTGAGGAAGCGACGGCGGCCCTGAAGACGGCCGCGAAGTCCGTCCACGATGAACTGAAGGCCCGGGCCGAAACCGTCAGTGGCGACGGGAAGGCAGTCCTGGAAGCCACCGCCCTGATGGCGACGGACACGATGCTCCTGAAGTCGGCCGCCAGGCTGATCGGCCGCGGCACCTCCGGCCAGCGGGCCATCTGGGAAGCCGGCGCCTCCGTCTCGGAAATGCTGCACAACCTGGGCGGCTACATGGCCGAGCGCGCCACCGACGTCCTGGACGTCCGGGCCCGGATCGTGGCCGAACTGCGCGGCGTCCCGGCCCCGGGCATCCCGTCCTCCCCCACCCCGTTCATCCTGATCGCCGGGGACCTGGCCCCGGCGGACACCGCCACCCTGGATCCGGAGAAGATCCTGGCCCTGCTCACGGCCGGCGGCGGCCCGCAGTCCCATACGGCGATCATCGCCCGCTCCCTCGGGCTGCCCGCCGTCGTTGCCGCTACCGGCGTCGACCGGCTCCCGGACGGCACCGAGGTCTACGTCGACGGCGCCGCCGGCCTGATCACCGTGGACCCGGATGACTCCCAGCGGGCAGCCGCAGAGCACTGGGCCGCCACCGCCTCGCTGCTGGCAGACTTCGATGGAACGGGCGCGACGGCGGACGGCCACCTCGTGCCGCTGCTCGCCAACGTGGGCGGGGCCAAGGATGCCCTGGCCGCCGCGAAGCTGAACGCGCAGGGCGTGGGGCTGTTCCGGACCGAATTCTGCTTCCTGGAGCGGGACACCGAGCCCACCGTGGACGAACAGGCCGCCGCGTACAAGGGCGTCTTCGATGCCTTCCCCGGCAAGAAGGTGGTGCTCCGGACGCTCGACGCCGGCGCGGACAAGCCGCTGCCCTTCCTCACCGACGCCACCGAACCAAACCCCGCCCTCGGCGTCCGCGGGTACCGCACGGATTTCACCACACCGGGTGTGCTGGAACGCCAGCTGCAGGCCATCGCCCGGGCCGAGCAGGAATCCGAGGCGGACGTCTGGGTCATGGCGCCGATGATTTCCACCGCGGAGGAGGCCGCCCGTTTCGCGACGCTGTGCGCCGAGGCCGGGATCAAGACCCCCGGAGTCATGGTGGAAGTCCCGTCCGCGGCACTCACCGCCGAGGCCATCCTCCGGGAGGTGGCTTTCGCGAGCCTGGGCACCAACGACCTCACCCAGTACGCCATGGCCGCCGACCGCCAGCTTGGCCCGCTCGCAGCCCTCAATACCCCGTGGCAGCCTGCCGTACTCCGGCTCGTCGGCCTGACCGTGGAAGGTTCCGTCGCGGAGGGCCACAGCAAACCGGTCGGCGTCTGCGGCGAGGCCGCCGCGGACCCGGCCCTGGCCGTCGTCCTGACCGGGCTGGGCGTCTCGACCCTGTCCATGACAGCCCGGTCCCTGGCCGCCGTGGCCGCCGTGCTGAAAACCGTCACCCTGGCCGAGGCGCAGGAGCTGGCCAAACTGGCCCTCTCCGCGCCCAGCGCCGCCGAGGCCCGCGCCTGGGTCCGGGAAAAGCTGCCGGTCCTCGAGGAACTCGGACTGTAGGGCTGCAGCAGGGCAGCCGCAGTGTGAGGCCGCAGCCGGGGCGCTAGGATGCACACCATGACACTGATTGCTCCCCGGGTGACGGCCGCCCTTCCGGCTGAGGACGCGCAGAAACTCCGGTACGCCCTCAACGGCAGCGACGACATCACGGTGTTTGTCGACGGCACCGTCCACCGGCTGCCGGCCCAGGCACGGGACGCCGCCGTTGACCTGCTGGCCCGGTTCAGCCGGGGCGAAGCGGTGACGGTCAGCAGCGTCGAGGAAATGCTGACCACGTCCCGGGCCGCCGAACTGGCCGGCATCTCCCACACCTACCTGCGGAACATGACGGACCGCGGCGAAATCCCGGTGGAATACCGGGGCACGCACCGGCGGATCCGGCTCGCCGACATCATGGCCTGGCTGGAAAAGCAGAAGAAGAACAATACCGCCGACGGCGCTTCGGACCACGGGGATGACGGTGCCGCAGATGCTTCGTGACGGGGTGATAAGGATCAAACAACGATCCAGGGGCTGCGCGGAAACGTGGAGACGGCCGGGGTTACGCTTGAATTGTGGGTAAGTTCAGAGGGTGGCACATCGTGGCCGGCATTGCCGCCATGGTGCTCACCGGCATCCTCGGAAATGCCATGGGGCTGAACAACACCGCTGCGTTTATGGCCAGCTGTGTTGCATTTGTGGCCGTCTCGATGTGGATCGACAGCAGGATATCGCTCCGCAGGAGGGAAAAAGCGAGGGAAACAGCCCGCGCCGCGGACCGTAATGATGCCGACCCCGGCCCCGGCACCGCACGGGAGCCCGAACAGCGCGAACGCGACGGCCGCGGCACCTAAGCTCGGCAGTCTCCCCGGGACGCCCCCGGGTCAGATCCTGGGGCGGGCCGCCCAGCGCCGCGCCTTGAGCGCCGCGTGGAGTTCCAGCCGCACGATCCCCTTCAGCGGATCGACGCCCAGCAGCTGCCGGATCCGGCCCAGCCGGTTGTAGATACTGCTGCGGTGCAGGTGCAGTTTGTCCGCCACTTCCTGGACTGAGCCGTCATTGTCGTAGAAAAGCTCCAGCACCGGCAGCAGCTCCTGGTTCCGGTCATGGTCCTCCAGGAGGCGGAAATAGACCGAGCCGGCGTCCGCCCACGCCCCCGCCCCGCCGCCGGCCGAGGCCAGCAGCTGGTAGATCCCCGTCGCCCGGCAGTCCACGAGCTCCCCCAGCTGGGGGTCCACCGCCGCTGCCTGCGCGGCCTGCCGCGACTGGCGGTACGCATCCGCGAGTTCCCGTGGCCTCGCAACGCCTTCCGAGGTTCCGAGGATGATCCGGTGGACCGGCCGGCCGGAGCGTTTGGCCAGCTCCAGCTGGTAGTGGACCAGCACCTGGGCGTGGTCCGCCCGCCCGGTCGATTCCTTGAACAAGACAACGGCGTGGGTCTCCGTGCCGGCACTGAACAGCGCGGCATCCACCCCGATGGTGGCCTGCAGCGCCGCGGAACGGTGGATCAGCGTGGAGGCGATCGGATCCGAGCCTTCCGCCCAGCCATCGGCATCGAGGACCGTCACGAGCTGCCAGGGGCCGCGCCCCTGCACTTCCTTCCAGCCGGCCACGGCCGCGACGGCGTTGGACTCGCCCCGGCAGGCGGCCAGGAATTCCTGTTCGCGGCGTCGGCGGAACTCGGATTCGGCCGTGTTGGAGTCCAGCAGCAGGGCCGAGAGCTGCTCCAGTTCCCGGGCCACGTCGGGCAGGTGGGTGAGGACCGACGTCGCGTTCGGCTCCCCGGCTTCCAGCTGGACCCACAGGTACCCCACCCGGAAACCCCGCACCAGCAGGGGAACGCAGACGCGGCCCAGCATCCCGAGCTCCTCATTGGCGGGCACGACCACGGGGCGGACTGCCGTCGCGATCCCGTGCGAAAGCTGCCAGGCGCTGACGTCCAGCGCCACGCGCTTGCTGAGCAGGAAGTTCACCCGGACCCGGTCCGCGTGCGACTGGTTGGAGCTGTAGGCGAGCAGCTGACCGTCGAGATCCTCCAGCGAGAGGCCGCGGCCCAGTCTCAGTGCGACCTGCTCCACGAGCTGTTCGACATCCTGCTGCTGCATCCTGCCAGACTACTGCGCGGGAGGGCGCCGCGGCGAACGAAGCCGACAACGGACAGCAGGCGACACCTGACGCTTGCCGGTTCGACAAATGTCCAGCCCACTATTTGAAAAGGCCCGGATTTCCGCGGGCAGCGGGCATTACCGCGCGGCAGCTCCTGTCGCTTGCCTCACAACCGGATTTATTCTGGAAGTACGACTTCCCCGCATTCACCCGGCCCGCAAGGCCACCAGCACTGGAGCCCACAAATGATCATCGGTGTCCCCAAAGAGATCAAGAACAATGAATTCCGCGTCGCCATCACGGCTGCCGGCGTCCACGAATTCCGCACCCACGGCCACTCGGTCCTGGTGGAGCGCGGCGCAGGCCTGGGCTCGGGCATCACGGACGAGGAATACGCCATCGCCGGCGCCGAGATCGTCGCCGACGCCGACGACGTCTGGGGCCGCGCCGATATGGTCATGAAGGTCAAGGAGCCGGTCAAGGCCGAATACCACCGCTTCCGCAAGGGCCTGATCCTCTTCACCTACCTGCACCTCGCGGCCGAGCCGGAACTGACGCAGGAACTCATCAACACCGGCGTCACCGCCATCGCCTACGAGACCGTCCAGGAAGGCCGCAGCCTGCCGCTGCTCGCCCCGATGTCCGAAGTTGCCGGCCGCCTGTCCGTCCAGGTGGGCGCCACCTCGCTGATGGCTCCGGCCGGCGGCAAGGGCGTGCTGCTCGGCGGCGTACCGGGCGTCCGCCCGGCCAAGGTCGTCGTCCTCGGCGCCGGCGTTGCCGGCACCAACGCCGCCGCGATGGCCCTGGGCCTCGGCGCCGACGTCACCATCCTGGACATCAACATCAACCGCCTGCGCGAACTGGATGCCCAGTACCAGGGCCGCCTGAAGACGGTTGCCTCCAACGCCTACGAGATCGAGAAGTCCGTGGTCGACGCCGACCTCGTCATCGGCTCCGTCCTGATCCCGGGAGCCAAGGCCCCCAAGCTGGTCACGAACGAGCTCGTCTCGCGGATGAAGCCCGGCTCCGTGCTGGTCGACATCGCGGTGGACCAGGGCGGCTGCTTCGAGGACACGCACCCCACCACGCACCAGGAACCGACGTACAAGGTCCACAACACGATCTTCTACTGCGTGGCCAACATGCCGGGCGCCGTGCCGAACACCTCCACGTACGCGCTGACCAACGTCACCCTGCGCTACGCCGTCTCGCTGGCCAACCTGGGCGTCAAGGCCGCCTTCGAGCGCGACGCCGCCCTCGCCGCCGGCCTCAACATCGCCGGCGGCAAGGTCGCCCACCGCTCGGTCTCCGAGGCGCACAACCTGCCGCTCGTCGCCGACTGGCACGAGCTCGTCTCCGCGTAACACCCTCTGGTAGCCGCATCGACTGCTCCGAAACCGCCCTTTTGGACCCCCAAAACGGCGGTTTCGGAGCAGTCGATTGCGTTTAATCCAGGGCGCGGGCCTGCTCGATCAGCCGCAGCACCTCCACCGGCCCCGCCGGGTCCACCGGGACGGGCAGCGCCGAGGCGGCCCCGCCGTCGTTGATCTTGTCCGCCAGGATCCGGTAGAAGTCCGGGTAGGCGCCGCGTTCGGTGGGCAGCCGGTCCAGGTGGCCGTCCCGGCCCAGCAGCCCGGCCCAGTCGCGGTCCTCGACGCCGTAGTCGGGGTCCAGCGGGCTGCCGCCAGCCACGATGAACGGCTCCTGCGGATCCACGCCGTGTTTGGTGAAACCGCCCCCGGTGCCCAAAAGCCGGAAGCGCGGCCCCTGCTGGGCGCAGAGCATGTTCATCCACAGGTGGCTGGTCACCCCGGATGCGTGCCGCAGGGCGAGGAAGACGTCATCGTCGGCCTTCTCCCCGGGCCGCCGGGCCGCCAGTTCGGCGTGGGTGACCGTGGCGGGGCCAAACAGCTGCACTGCCTGGTCCAGCAGGTGGGTGCCAAGGTCAAACAGGACCCCGCCGCCGTCGTCCGCCGTTGCGGCCGCCTTCCAGGCTTTGGCGACGTCGGGGGACCAGCGTTCGAAGCGGGATTCGAACCGCGTCACAGTGCCGAGGACGCCGCGCTCCAGCAGGCCTCGGACGGTCAGGTAGTCACCGTCCCAGCGCCGGTTCTGGAAAACGGTAAGCACGCGGCCCAGCCGGGCGGCGAGCCGGATGAGTTCCTCGCCTTCCGCGCTGCGCACGGCAAACGGCTTGTCGACGACGACGTCGAGTCCGGCTTCCAGCGCGGCTTTCGCGAGTGGGTAGTGGGTGGCCGGCGGGGTGCCAAGGACCAGCAGGTCCAGTTCGCCGGCGATCCCAAGGATGTCCGCCGGGGTGTCGACGATCCGGGCGTCGGGGTACCGGGCGGCTGCGGCGGACTGCCTGCCGGCGTCGGAAGTGGAGATCACCGCGACGGAAAACGCGGGGTCGGCCGCCAGCAGCGGGGCATGGAACACGCTGCCCGAGAGGCCGAAGCCGGCGACAGCTGTGCGGATGGGCCCGGGGGAAACGGTTGTCATGGCTCCACGGTACCCCCCGCCCACTCACCCGGCGCTCCCTCGGATTTCGCAGTAATTAAGGCGACGCCCCCTCGAAAGGTGAGGGAGCGTCGCCCAAAAAGCTGCTAAAGGTGAGGGAGCGTCTGAAGGGGAGGTGGGGTTACTTCTTTTCCCAGCCGAGGGTGGTCCAGTCCGGAACCTGGGACAGGCTCTTGAACAGGGACGGGCCGTAGTTGGCCAGGCCGGTGCGCACGAAGGAGATCTGCGGACCGTTCATCACAACACCCATGGAGAAGTACTTTTCCATGTGCTTCTTTTCAACTTCCATAGCCGCCTTGTTGCGCTCGGCGTTGTCGGCAATGGTGGAGAGCTTCTTGATCTCGGCGTCCAGTTCAGCGTCGCCCAGTTCGTTCTCGTTCGTCTTGGAATCGTAGAACTGCTTGACGGCGTCGGTCGCGTCGGCGCCCACGGTGTAGCCGGAGACGCTCATGAAGAAGTCGCGGCTGCCCAGGACCTTGCCGAAATCGGCAGAAGCGCGCTGGTCGATGCCAACATCCATGCCGCCGGCCTTGAGCTGGCTCTGCAGGGTCTGCGCGAAAGCCAGGGTGGTGGGGTCGTCACCGAAGTTGCTGATCTTGAAGGCGGCGGGGACGCCGTCCTTCTCCATGACGCCAGCGGCATTGGCCTTGTAGCCGGCGTCGGTGAGGACCTTCTTGGCGGCTTCGGCGCCGGTTTCCTTCACGGGGTAGTTGTCCTGGTAGTACTTGGAGAACGGCAGCAGCATCATCGATCCGGAGCTGGTTTCTTCCCAGTTCAGGCCGTTGAAGCGGACCTTGCGCAGTGCCTCGCGGTCGACGGCGGTGAAGATCGCCTTGCGGATGGCGACGTCGTTCATCGGCGCCTTCTGGGCGTTGAGGTTCAGGCCACCGGCGAAGAGACGCTGGCCGCGGCGGATCTCGGAGTCCTTGGTGCCGTCCAGCTGCTTGTACGGGGTGATGGTGTTTGCGGAAACACCGTCTATTTCACCGTTCTTGAATGCGGCAATCGCGGCGCTGCTCTCAAGCTGGCGGAAGACCACTTTTTCCAGGACCGGCTTGGTGCCCCACCACTTGTCGTTCTGGGCGAGGGTGACCGTCTTGGCGGCGCTGTCGTACTGGTCCAGCTTGAACGGTCCGGCCATCCATTCCGGGTGCATGTCGCCGGTGAAGCCTTCGTTGAAGATCGCCGGGGTGTTCACGGCCGGGTGGACGAAGCCGGTGAAGAGTGCATCCAGCGGGAAGACCGGCTGGGTGGTGGTGACAACGACTTCCTTGGAGCTGGAGCCGGCCTTGACGGAGTCAACGAACTCGTACGCGCCGGAGGTGACGACGTCGATGTCCTTGTTCTCGCCCTTGAGCATGTTCCAGGTGTTCTCAAAGGTCTTGACGTCGATCGGGGTGCCGTCGTTGTAGCTGGCCTTCTCGTTCACCTTGATGGTGATGGTCTGCTTGCCGTCCTTGACCTCGCTCTTGACGTCCTCGCAGAAATTCTTGTTCGGCGTGGCGGTGCCGTCGAAGTCGAAATTCCAGCAGCCCCACGTGCCGGCCTCGTCGATCGGGCGGTGCAGGGCGGTGTTGTCCGCGCTGTTGCCGTTGTTGGAGAAACCGTTGAAGTCCGGACCGATGTTGCCCAGCGGCAGGGTGACGGTGCCGCCCGGCTGCAGGTCCTTGGCGTCCTTCGCGTTGATGCTGACGAGCTTGGCCAGATCACTTCCCGCGTCCTGGCCCTTGGCGGCCTCAGGACCCTTTGCGGCGCCGCCGCCACCGCCGCAAGCGGTCAGCGCAAGCGCTGCGACGACGGCGGTAACGCCGCCGATCTTGGTCAGATTCTTCATGTGTTCCCCTTCATTCCATTTTTGGTGCAAGTTGTGATGCGTGTGCCTGGTAGGTCAGGTGGTTTCGTGGACAACGAGCATGTCCGCGTCCAGTTCGCCGTCCGGGTAGAAGCAGGCGAATTGCTGGTCTGTGGGGGCCGCGGGGGCGGCCCGGCGGCCGGTAGCGGCCGGGGCTCCGGCACGCACGGTGTCCGGTGACGTCGTGACGGTTGCCAGCACGGGTTCCAGGGTCAGGCATTTCTCCTGCCTGGCAGGCGGCAGAGCCGCGAAGACCGGGCAGCGGGTGGCAAAGTTGCAGCCCTTGGGGGCTTCCAGCGGCGAGGGCAGGTCCCCCTGCAGGATGATGCGTTCCCGGGTGCGTTCCAGGACAGGGTCCGGGACCGGAATCGCCGACAGCAGTGCCCGGGTGTAGGGGTGGCGCGGGTTGTCGAAGACGCTGTCCACGTCCCCGATTTCCACGATCTTCCCGAGGTACATCACGGCCACGCGGTTGGAGATGTGCCGCACCACGGAGAGGTCGTGGGCCACCATGAGGTAGCTCAGCCCGAGCTCCGCGCGGAGCTGGTCCAGCAGGTTGATGACGCCGGCCTGGACGGACACGTCGAGGGCGGACACCGGCTCGTCCAGGACCACCAGTTTGGGGTTCACGGCGAGGGCGCGGGCAATGCCGATGCGCTGGCGCTGGCCGCCGGAGAACTGGTTGGGGAAGCGGTTGACGTGGTCCGGCTGGAGGCCCACAAGTTCCATCAGCTCCATGATCCGCTCCCGGATCCGGGGCTTGGCCATGCCCGCATTCTCGAGCGGCTCGGACAGTACCTCAAAGACGGTGAAACGCGGGTCGAGGGCGCCCGTGGGGTCCTGGAAGACCATCTGGAGTTCCTTGCGCATGGCGCTCTTGGTCCTGGCGTCGGAGGCTTCCTTGTTGCTGAGGCCGCCGATGACCACCTCGCCGTCCTGGTCCTTGTGGAACTCCATGATTTCCAGCAGGGTGGTGGTCTTGCCGCAGCCCGACTCGCCGACGATGGAGAAGCACTCGCCCTCGCGGATGTCGAAGCTCAGCCCGTCGACCGCCTTGACCGTTCCGATCCGGCGCTTGAGCAGGGCACCCTTCATCAGGGGAAAGTGCTTCCTGACGTCCCGGAGCTCCAGCACTGTCCGGCGCTCTTCGCGCGGGATCGCGTCAAAGCGTGACACCGGAACGGCCGGGGCCCGGAAGACCTCGCGGACGTCCACTTCCAGGCCCAGGGAATCGGTTTTGATGCAGGCGGCCTGGTGCGGCAGGCCGCCCTCCGGGTTGTCCCCGGCGACGGGCCACAGCTCCGGCTCGCCCTGCAGGCAGGCGTCGCTGGCCAGCGGGCAGCGCGGGGCGAAGGAACAGCCTGTGGGGGTGTGGATAAGGTTCGGCGGAATGCCCTCGATCGGCACCAGCGAGGACTTTTCGGCGACGTCAACACGCGGCACGGCACCCAGCAGGCCCATCGTGTACGGCATTCGCGGATTGTAGTAGATGTCGTCGACGCTGCCTGTCTCCACCGGCTTGCCGGCATACATCACCATGATGTCATCGGCCATCCCGGCGACGACCCCCAGGTCGTGGGTGATCATGACGACGGCGGCGCCGGTTTCCTCCTGCGCGGTGTGGAGGACCTCAAGGACCTGAGCCTGGATGGTGACGTCGAGCGCCGTCGTCGGCTCATCAGCGATCAGCACCCGCGGGTTGTTGGCGATCGCGATGGCGATCATGACGCGCTGGCGCATGCCGCCGGAGAACTCATGCGGGAAGGCCTTGAGCCGGTCCTTCGGACTGGGGATACCCACCATGCCGAGAAGCTCGACGGCGCGCGCTTCCTTGGCCTGCTTGCTCATGGCCGGGTTGTGGACCGTGAGCGCCTCGATGATCTGGTTGCCGACCGTGTAGACCGGCGTCAGGGAAGACAGCGGGTCCTGGAAGACCATGGCGATGTCGTTGCCGCGGTACCTGCACATGGCCTTGTCGCTGAGTCCCAGCAGTTCCTTGCCCTGGAGCCGGACCGAACCGGTGATCTCCGCCGTCGGGGGCAAGAGGCCCATGATGGCCATGGACGTGACGGATTTCCCGGAGCCGGACTCGCCCACAATGCCCAGCGTCTTGCCGGCGCGGAGGTCGAAGTCGATGCCGCGGACGGCGTGCACCACTCCGTTTTCCGTATTGAAGCGGACGTTCAGGTCCCGCACGGAGAGCACGGCAGCCGTCGGGGCATCACCTGGCGCGTGCAGCCCGGCGGCGTGCAGGCGCTCGGCGGCGGAGAGGCCGGCGGATCCGGGGCTGGCAGTCATTTCGTGGCTCATGGGGTTTTCTTCTTCTTCTTGGCGCTGCCGACGGAGCTGGAGCTGGGATCGAACGCGTCGCGCAGGCCGTCGTTCATCATGGCGAGCGACCCGGTCAGCAGGAACATGACGGTCAGCGGGACCCAGAACATCCACGGGAACGTGGAGACCTGCGAGGTGGCCTGGCCGATCAGCACACCCAGGCTCACGTCCGGGACCTTGATGCCGATGCCGATAAAGGAGAACGCAACCTCGGCCAGGATCGCGCCGGTGATGCCGCGGGTGATGTCCAGGACCAGCAGCGAGCCGATGTTCGGAACGAGGTGCCGCCAGACGATGCGCCGCGGCGGGATCCCCATGTACTGGGCCGCCTTGACGAAGTCGCGCGTCATGAGGGACATCGAGAGCGAGCGGATGAGCCGGGCGGTGCCCATCCAGCTGAAGACCAGCAGGACGATGATCAGCAGGAGCCAGCTGGGCAGGGACTTCTGCAGTCCGTTGCCGCCGCCGCTCGTGGCCACGGCGACAACCAGGAGGGCCGGCATCATGATCAGGGCTTCGAGGATGAACAGCATGACCTTGTCCACCTTCCCGCCAAAGTAGGCCATGGTGCAGCCGTACACGGCGGCGATCAGCACCGAGACGAGGCCGACGACGAGGCCGATCAGGATCGAGATCCGGGTGCCCTCCACGGTCAGGGCGTAGAGGTCGATGCCGGCCTGGGAGGTGCCCAGCAGGTGCTCGGCCGACGGCGGCATGCCGATGTTGAACGGGTCGATCGTCTCCTTGTCCCAGCTGGTGAAGAAGCCGCCCACAAAGGAGAACAGGGTCAGGGCCAGGAAGACGACCAGGCCGACGACGGCTGTCTTATTGCGCAGGAAGCGGCGGAGGATGATCGAGGACTTCGCGATGACGACGTCGTTGCGTTCGATCTTCGCCTCGCCGGCGACGGCGGCCGGGTCGATGGCGTTGAGGTTTGTCATGCTTACTGCACCCGCACTCTCGGGTCGACCAGCGTGGTGGCGAAGTCCGCGAGGATCGCGCCGATGGCGAAGATCACGGAGCCGTAGGCGAGGGTCGCCGTCGCGGCGTTGACGTCCTGCAGGGCGATGGCGTCGATGCTCCAGGAGCCGACGCCGTGCCAGGCGAAGATCTTTTCGGCGAAGAAGCCGCCGGCGAAAATGGCCGGGATGGTGAAGGCGATGCTTTGCGCCACGGGGATGAAGGACACCCGCAGGGCGTGCCGGCTGATGGCCTGGTTGCGGGTCAGCCCCTTGGCCCGCGCCGTCCGGACGAAGTCGGCGTTGACGTTGTCCAGGAGATATTGCCGCTGGGCGATCTGGTACGTGCCCCACCCCACGATCGTGATCGCGAAGGTCGGCACCGCATAGTGGGCCAGCATGTCGACGAATTGCGCCCAGCCGCCGCCCTCCATCCCCGGGGTGGAGATGCCTGTGACGAAGAAGATGCGTTCGCCCACCGTCTCGTTGATGTTGATGGCACCGAGCTGCACCAGGAAGTAGGCGATCGGCGCGGGCACGATGTACACGAGGTAGCTGTAGGACGTGATGACCCGGTCCGAGGCTTTGTACTGCCGGGCTGCCGTGTACACACCCAGGGCGACGCCGATGATCAGGGTCAGGACGATGGAGGCCAGGAACAGCCGGGTCGAGATCCAGACCCGGTCGCCGAATTCGGCGTTGATGAACGCGCCGTTGGGACTGCGGCCCCAATCCCAGCGGGTGACGATCGCCGTGAGCCACTCAACGTAGCGGTCCCACGCGCTGAGCCCGGGTCCAGGCCCTTCAGCCGGAAGGAGTTGGCCACCTGCTCGGGGGTGGGCCGCGGGATCCGCTCCTGCTCCAGCAGCGCCGGCTGCAGGGTGTTCACGGCCAGGAAGTAGCCGGCGGTGGTGGTCAGGAAGATCATGAAGACATACGTGATGGCACGTTTTGCGAGGTATCGGAGCATGGGACGACTAGTTCTGGATTGCCGTTGCCGTTGCGGTGCCCGCCGCTGCCGGAGGAGCTGTTACAGCCCCGCCGCGCGCAGGATTCTTGACAAGTTTCACAGCTTGATCCTTCCGTAGTCCCCATCCGGCAGGGGGTTACCGCTGCCGATCCGGGATCTGGGCCAGCGGGTATCTGGCCACCCGCAGGCCTTTCGGCGAGTCCTTGTGGACTATGTTGCGGGTCACATTCCAGAGGAAACTATCACATGGATACTGCCGCCGGACGTCGCCTCTCCCGGCATTCCGCGAGTCAGGTATCAGATCGTTATGAATAATTCCGGGAATTGATTTGATGCCGCCCGGCCAGCAACCGGCCCGGGCTAGGCCCCGCGCACAACGCGCGAGACGAGCTCCCGCCAGGACGCCGCGAGGCGCTCCGGGGCAATCTGGTGCACCCGGACGGCATGCAGGATCCGCTCGGGCTCCAGGACGGCACTCAGCGAGGTCGCCATCAGCCAGGGGTCCGCGGTCACACCCGCTTCCCGCAGCAGCATCTCCAGATGCCGGTGCCAGAGCACGGCCGCCGGCACGTCGAACCGGTTGTAGGCTGACACGTCCGCGGCCCGGGCCAGCTCGCCGAATTCCAGGACCCAGGCGATGCGCTCCCCGCCGAAGGCGATGAGCCGCTCCAGGGCCGGAGCGCCGGGGCCCAGCGGCGGCGGGCCGAACATAAACCGCCCCTGGAACTCGGCCTCAGCGTCGCTCAGCAGCGCCATCATGAGCCCCGCCCTGCTGCCGAACCGCCGGAACACCGTCCCTTTGCCCACGCCGGCACGCTGCGCGAGGGTGCCCATGGTCAGGCCGTCCGCCCCGCACTCCTCGACGAGCTCGCGGGCAGCCCGGAGGAGCAGCTCGCGGTTCCGGGCAGCGTCGCGGCGTTCGGGCTCCGCGCCCGGGCGGATGGGGATTAGGCTCACACCGCACATTCTAGTCACGGGGAATAGAAGCGGACCGCAGTCCGTTTTGATCAGTGAAGGCTGGCAACAGCCTCACATGACCAGCCAGCCGCAGAGCATCCGCGGCGCGACATCCAGGAGTTCCCATGCCCAAGAACACCGTTCTCACCCTGGTCGGCAGCCTGCGCGCCGAATCCACCAACCAGAAGCTCGCCGAAGCCATCCAGCTGAACGCCCCGGAGCAGGTTGAGGTCCTCATCCACGAGAGCCTTGGCAACATCCCGTTCTACAACGAGGACATCGACGTCGAAGGCCAGGTTCCCGCCGCAGCAGCCGCCCTGCGTGCCGCCGCGAACGACGCCGACACCCTGCTCCTGGTTACCCCCGAGCACAACGGCACGGTCCCCGCATCATTGAAGAACGCCATCGACTGGCTGTCCCGCCCGTACGGCGCCGGAGCCCTCTCCGGCAAGCCGACCGCCGTCGTCGGCACCGCCTTCGGCCAGTTCGGCGGAGTCTGGGCCCAGGACGAGGCCCGCAAGGCCGTCGGCATCGCCGGCGCCCAGGTCCTCGAGGACGTCAAGCTGGCCGTCCCGGGCTCCATGGTCCGCTTCGCGGAGGTCCACCCGAAGGACGATGCCGAGGTCGTGGAGCAGATCAAGGCTGTCTTCGCCGCACTGGAAGAATCCCGCACGGCCGCCGCAGCGTAGTTTCCGGCTGAACTCCGAGCACCCCCGGTCGCCCTCCTGCGCCCGGGGGTGTTCTGCGTCCGGAAACTTTTGCAGACCCGTACACGGGCTTGAAAACAAAGGTTTTTTATCTGACAACACTGGTTGTATTCTGGGTGATGTGACCCACGAAACACTTGATGCCGCCGCAGAGGTACTTCCGGCCGAGGCAATTGACGCAATCGAACGTGCGGCTACGTCCGCCCACCGCCACGAGGAACTGTTCTCGGAGCGCGCAGCAAATATCAAGCAATCGGCAGTCCGCGATGTCTTCGACATCTCGATGCGCCCCGGCCTCGTCTCGCTGGCCGGAGGAAGCCCGTACCTCCAGTCGCTGCCGCTGGAACGGCTCGGCCAGACCGCCGCGAAGATCATCGCCGAACAGGGACTGACCGCACTGCAGTACGGCGGCGGGCAGGGCACCGAGGAGCTTCGCACCCAGATCTGCGAAGTCATGGCCGCGGAAGGAATCCTGGACGCCAAACCTGAGAACGTCGTCATCACCGCCGGCTCCCAGTCAGCGCAGGATGTGGCGACCAAGGTCTTCTGCAACCCCGGCGACGTAGTGCTCGTCGAGGACCCCACCTATGTGGGCGCCCTCAACACCTTCGAGGCCTACCAGGTCCAGGTCGCCACGGTGCCGATGGACGCGGACGGCATCATCCCGGACCGCCTCGAGGCCAAGATTGCGGCCCTGCAGACAGCAGGAAAGAACATCAAGTTCCTGTACACGATCCCCAGCTTCAACAACCCCTCCGGTATTACGCTTTCGACGGAGCGGCGGCAGCAGGTCGTCAACATATGTCGCAATGCGAATATTCTGGTCCTGGAGGACAACCCGTACGGGCTGCTCCGGTTTGACGGCAAGCCACTCATCCCGCTGCGGGCCAACAACGCGGACGACGTGATCTACATGGGGTCTTTCTCCAAAATCTTCGCACCGGGGCTGCGGATCGGCTGGGCGCTCGTCCCTGCACACCTCCAGCGCCGCTATTACCTGGCGTCGGAGGCTGTCACCCTCTGCCCGCCGACCCTCAACCAGATGCTGGTCTCCGCCTACCTCCGGGACTACGACTGGCGCGGCCAGATCGAGACTTACCGGGGCCTGTACCAGGAGCGCTGCAACGCGATGCTCGCCGCCCTCGACGAGTACATGCCGCCGGGCCTGAGCTGGACCCGTCCCGAGGGTGGCTTCTTCGTCTGGGTCACGCTGCCCGAGGGCGTGGACACGTACCCGCTGTTAAAGAAAGCAATCGATGCCGGAGTGGTCTTCATTCCGGGCGCGGCATTTACACATTCCGCCGAACCGTCCAACAAGATCCGGCTGGCTTTCAGCGCTGTTCCGCCGGAGTCCATCCGCGAAGGAGTCCGCCGGCTGGCCCCTGTCCTGCTGGAAGCCATCGCGGCGCGGTAGCCTGAACCAATGGCGGATGGCCGCAGACGTGCATTGACCTCAAGGAGCATTCATGACCGGAATTATTGTTGTCGGCGTCGATGGCAGCGAAACGGCCCTTAAAGCCGCGCACACCGCGCTTGACCTGGCCGCCTCGCTCGGGGCCACACTGCACGTGGTCAGCGCGTTCGACAGCGACAGGACCGAGGTCTACGTCAGCGGCAGCGACAAGTGGATCGTCTCCGACGCGGGCGACGCCGAGAAGGTCGCCCGCGGCGTCGCGGACAGCCTCCGCACGCCCGCCGTCAACGTTACCTATGCCGCTGCCCGCGGGAAGCCGGCCGAGGCCCTGATCGACGAAGCCGCACGCACCGGGGCCCAGCTGATCGTCGTCGGCAACCGGCGGATGCAGGGACTGGGCCGCGTGCTCGGAAGCGTTGCCAACTCCGTGGCCCACAACGCACCCTGCGACGTCTACATCGCGAAGACCGACGCCTCCGCCTAAGCACGTGCCACGGCCGTCTGCGCTGGCAGTTGCGGGAGTTCCCTGGCACCAGCCAGCGGTATCCGCTCACCCCCAATGGTGATCGGCAGCCACCGGCCGGGGCATCGCGTGGCGGCGGTCATGGCAACCCGTTACGGAAGCGGCGGCGCCTGGTCCGTCTGGTCCGAGATGTGTGAGGTGGCCGCGCATTCCCGAACGGCCTCGACACCTCTCACCGCAGCCGCTTTGTCCTGGTAGGTGCTGGAGAGGGCCAGCACGGCCCCGTTCCCGTCAAGGATCCGGATGAGGAACCCGCCCCCATCAGCACGGACGAGCTCGAACTTTCCTGGCGTGGAGGGGCTGCGGACTTCGGCGACCTGAACGGTGCCGGACCCGGCCGGGTCCGGCACACGCGGGGCGGCGCGAAAAGCCTGTGTGAGTTTGGCGGCGGAAAGCAGGACGGGGGAAATCTTTGGCATGGTAGCTCCATGATGAGGTGCCTAAGGCCGCGTCCTGACCTTCTCCTGACTATACGCATCCAGGAAGGACGCCCGGGATTCGCTGCGTCACAATCGTCGTCTGCTGCACCGGTTTGGCTGTGCACGCCCCGCTCCCGTCCTACCCGGAGGCTGCCCCTGCCGTCTTGAGCATCCGGCGCAGGATCTTGCCGGAGGAGGACTTCGGCACGGCGTCGATGAACTCGACCCGGCGGATCTTCTTGAAGGGCGCCACCCTGGCCGCCACGTAGTCCATGACCGCGGCCTCGTCGAGCCGCACGCCCTCCTCCCCGGGCTGGCGCACCACAAAGGCCATCGGCACCTCCTGGCCGTCGGCGTCGGACGTTCCGATCACCGCGGCATCCGCGATGCCGGGGTGGGTGAGCAGCAGCGCCTCAAGTTCCGCCGGCGCGATCTGGTAGCCCTTGTATTTGATCAGTTCCTTGAGCCGGTCCACGATCGTGACGACGCCGTCGGCCCGGACGGTGGCAATGTCCCCGGTATGCAGGAAGCCGTCGGCGTCGAGGGTGTCCGCCGTTTCCTCCGGCCGGTTGAGGTAGCCGAGCATGACGTTCGGTCCGCGGCACAGCAGGTGTCCGGGGGCGCTGACGCCTTCCGGCGGGACCTCAATCTCCTCCCCCGTGGCCGGATCCACCAGGCGGCAGTCCATGTTCGGAACGGTGTAGCCCACCGAGCTGACGGGCACGTCGGTGGCATCCACCGGGATCAGGTGGGACACGGGGCTCATCTCGGTCATGCCGTAGCCCTGCAGCACCCGGCAGCCCAGGCGTTCGGCGAGCTTCGTGCCGAGCTCGCCGTCGAGCGGGGCAGCACCGGAAAGTGTGGTGTGCACGGAGCTGAGATCGTAGTCGGCGACCATCGGGTGCTTGGACAGGGCCACGGCCACCGGCGGCGCGATGAACAGGTAGCTGCACTTCTGGTCCTGGATGATCCGCAGGAACTCGGCCAGCTCAAACTTCGGCATCGTGACCAGGCAGGCCCGCTGCCGCAGCGCCAGGTTCAACAGGACGGTCAGCCCGTAGATGTGGAAGAACGGCAGCAGCGCCAGCAGGCGGTCCTCGGGAGTGACCTTGAGCAGGCCGCGGGACTGCTCGGCGTTCGCGATCAGGTTCCGGTGGCTGAGCATAACGCCCTTGGGCCGGCCGGTGGTCCCGGAGGAGTACGGCAGCACGGCCACGTGGGTGGCGGAATCGAAACTGACCTCCGGCGCCGGGGCGCCGGAGGTCAGCAGGTCCCGCAGCGAGGGGTGGCCGTCGGCGCCGTCGAGGACGACCAGCCGGTCGGCCGGGATTCCGGCCCGGGCGGCGGCTTCCCGGGCAGCGGGGAGCAAGGCGGACACGGTGAACATCCACTGCGCGCCGGCGTCGGCCAGCTGGAGGGCGATCTCGTCTGCTGTGTACAGGGAGTTGACGGTGGTGACGGTCGCGCCGGCCCGCAGCAGCCCGTGGAAGACGACGGCGAAGGCCGGGACGTTCGGGCACAGGATCGCCGCGACGCCGTGGACGCCCAGGCCCTGGGCCGCGACGGCTCCGGCCAGGGCATCGATCTGGGCCACGAGTGTCCGGTAGTCCGTCTCCGCGCCGCTCACCCCGTCGACGAGGGCGATCCGGTCCAGGTCGGCCTCCTCCAGGCCACCGAAGAGGTACTCGTACAGGCTCACGTCGGGAATGTCCACATCGGGGAACGGGCTCGAGAACACGCAACATCTCCTTTGATCCGCGTCCGCCCCGCTGGCGGCGGCTGGTGCCACTCTAGTGCCGCCAGCCCGTCCTGGACAGGACCCGGGTTGAGCCGCGTCACGGCGCCCAGTGGGTAGCCTCACGCGGATTCCGGCCCGCGGAAGCGGTGGGCAGGCGATAAAATTGGATGTGCCCCCAAAGGCGTGGACATCCAACTTTTCACAGTTCAGGGGATGAAAATGCCTACTCTTCAGCGCCGTCAACTCGTTGGCCACGATATTCTCCTGGCCCGGCACGGCAACCACATCAGCGCCATGCGCGTGGACCGCCAGGCCGGCCGGGTCATCGCATACCTGGACAACGGCTCCACGGACAGCGCCCCCAACATGATCTCCCCGGGGCTCCGCATGCCCGAGACCGTCCGGAGTGTTCTCCGTGACGACTGGAAGTTCTTCGCCCTGGTGACCGCGTGCACCTCTGGCTTCGCCGCCGTCCTGGTCGCCGCCACTGTCGCCCTGGCCGGGATCAGCGGAGATCCGGGCATGACCGCGTTACTGTCCACCTACCCGGGCAGCTAGTAACGCAGAGCCCCTCGCGGCGCTCCAGCCCAGTTACTGGGGGCCGGAGCCCCTTTCTGCCCCGGCGAGCCGCGGGATTCCGCGGGCACGGGGTGGCCAGGGCAGAAACAACTGGGCAGGAACGTCGCGTCAGTCCAGCAGCAGAGCGGGCTCTTCCAGGATCGCGGCGACGTCGGCCATGAAGCGTGCCGAGAGGTCGCCGTCGACCACCCGGTGGTCGAAGGAACCGCCGAGGGTGGTGATCCAGCGCGGGATCACTTCGCCGTCAAGGACCCAGGGCTTCTGCTTGATCGTGCCGAAGGCCACGATCGCCACCTCGCCGGGATTGATGATCGGCGTGCCGGTATCGATTCCGAGGGCCCCGATGTTGGTGACGGTCAGTGTGCCGCCCTGCATCTGGGCGGGCTGGGTCTTCCCGGCCCGGGCGGTGGTGGCGAGGTCGTTCAGGGCCAGGGCCAGCTCCTTGAGCGAGAGATCCTGCGCGTTCTTGATGTTCGGGACCATCAGGCCGCGCGGCGTGGCGGCGGCGATTCCGAGGTTCATGAAGTGCTTGACGTGGATCTCGGCGGAGTCGCTGCCGTCTGGGTTGTCCACCCAGGTCGCGTTGACGCTGGGGTTCCGTGCCGCGGCCCAGATGACCGCCTTCGCCAGGATCAGGAGCGGGGAGACCTTGATGCCTTCGAAATCACGGGAGGCCTTGAGCCGCTTGACGAACTCCATGGTCCGGCTGGCGTCGACGTCGACGAAGATGCTGACGTGCGGGGCGGCGAAGGCCGACTCGACCATGGCCCGCGCGGTGGCCTTGCGGACGCCCTTGACCGGGATCCGCTCGATCCGCTGTTCCTGCGGGCGGCCGGTAGTGCCCCAGAAGGTGTCTGCCTTGTCCACCTCGGCGTCGCGCTGCGCCTGGTAGCTCACCAGGTCCTCGCGGGTCACTTCGCCGCGGGCGCCGGTGGGGACGACGTCGGACAGATCGATGCCGAGGTCGCGGGCGATTTTGCGCACGGGGGGCTTGGCCAGGACCCTGCTGACCAGGCCTGTGATGGCGCCGCCGAGGGTGGGCCGTTGATCGATTGCATCAGCCGGGGCCGCGCGCTCCCCGTGGGCGACGGCCTCCGGGCTGATCCAGATGTCGTGCACCTCCACAGGCTCGACCGGCGGGACGGTTCCGGCGACGGAGGCTGCCGAAACCGCCGGTTTGGCGGCCGGAGCGGCAACCCGCCGGCGGCGCTTGACGGCGTCGGCCTTGGGACCGGAGCCCACGAGGGGACCGCCGGCCGGTTCGCCGGCGTCGGACGTGTCCGCCTCCAGCTTTCCGTACAGCGGAGCGGCGGGAGCCGCGTCGGGAACCGGTGCAGGGACGGCGTCGGAGGTCGCGGCGTCGCTCACGCTGATGATCGGGGTCCCGACGTCGACCGTCAGGCCCTCGGGGACGAGCAGTTCAGTGACGGTGCCGGCGAACGGAGAGGGCAGTTCGACGAGGGATTTTGCCGTCTCGATTTCGCACAGGACATCGTTGATGGCCACCGTATCGCCCGGTTTGACCTTCCAGGCGACGATCTCGGCCTCGGTCAGTCCTTCGCCCACATCGGGGAGGTTGAACTTATGCAGAGTCATGTTGTCCTTGGTGGGAGAAGGCGCCTCGACGGGAGGCGGTCAGAAAGGGCCGGTCAGTAAGACAGGGCACGGTCCAGTGCCTCGAGGATGCGGTCGATGTCGGGGAGGTAGTCTTCCTCCACCTTCGCCACCGGGTAGGGCATGTGGAAGCCTCCGACGCGGATGACGGGCGCCTCAAGCGAGTGGAAGGCACGCTCGCTGATCCGGGCCGCGATTTCGCCGCCGATCCCGCCGAAGGTCGGGGCCTCGTGGGCCACAATCAGCCGGCCCGTCTTTTTGACGGATTCCGTGACGGTGTCGAAGTCGATCGGCGAGATGGAACGCAGGTCGACCACCTCGACGCTGTGGCCGTCCTCGGCCGCGGCGTTGGCAGCGGCCAGTGCCACCGGCACCAGCGGGCCGTAGACCACCACGGTGGCGTCGGTTCCCTCGCGGAGCACGTGGGCCTTGAAGGGGTCCACGGACGTTCCGGGGGATTCGGTGTCGACCTCGCCCTTGAGCCAGTAGCGGCGTTTGGGCTCGAAGACGATCACAGGGTCCTGGCAGTCGACGGCCTGCTGGATCATCCAGTAGGCGTCATGCGGGTTGGACGGGGTGATGATGCGAAGGCCCGCCGTGTGGGCGAACAGCGCCTCCGGGGACTCCGAATGGTGTTCGATCGAGCCGATGCCGCCGCCGTACGGGATCCGGATGACGACCGGCACGGTCAGGTTGCCGTTGCTGCGGGAGTGCATTTTGGCCAACTGCGTGGTGATTTGGTTGAAACCCGGGAACACGAAGCCGTCGAACTGGATTTCACAGACGGGCAGGTAGCCGCGCAGGGACAGGCCGATCGCGGTCCCGATAATGCCGGACTCCGCAAGCGGTGTGTCCACGACGCGGTCGGCGCCGAACTCGGCGAACAGGCCGTCGGTGACGCGGTACACGCCGCCGAGGGGTCCAATGTCCTCGCCCATGAGCAGGGCGCGGGGGTTGTTGGTCAGCGTTGCGCGCAGGCCCTCATTGATGGCCTTGGCGATAGTCATGGTGGTCATCAGTTGGCCGCACCTTCCGGCTGGACTGTTGCGTCGTCGGCGAATCCTGCGCTGTACTCCTCGAACCAGGCCAGCTCCTCGGCCACCAGCGGGTGGGCCTCCACGTAGGTGTTGGCGAAGGCGGTCCGGATGTCCGGGGTCTCCAGGTCGTAGGTGGTCTTGCGGACGTAGGCGGCGAGATCGTCGCCGTCGGCCCTGACCTGCTCGAAAAACGTGTCGTCGGCCAGCCCCTGGGCGCGGAGGTACTTCTCCAGGCGCTCCAGCGGATCCTTGGCCCGCCACCGGGTTTCCTCGGCGGATTCCCGGTACTTCGTGGGATCGTCGGCCGTGGTGTGCGCGCCGACGCGGTAGGTGAAGGCCTCAATCAGCACCGGTCCCTCGCCCTGGCGGGCACGTTCCAGCGCCCACTCGGTGACGGCATGGACAGCAATCACGTCGTTTCCGTCGACCCGGATGCCGGGGAATCCGTAGCCTTTGGCCCGGTTGGCGAGCGGGATGCGGGTCTGCACGGAGCTGGGAACGGAGATCGCCCAGTGGTTGTTCTGGCAGAAGAACACCACAGGCGCCTTGTAGGAGGAGGCGAACACCATGGACTCATGGACGTCGCCTTCGGAGCTGGCGCCGTCGCCGAAGTACACCATGACGGCGGCCTTGGGCTCCGTGGCGTGGCCCGCTGTTCCGTCCGCGAGTGCGGCGGATGCCGCGAACTTCTGGTCGCGCTGGATGCCCATCGCGTAGCCCACCGCATGCGGCGTCTGGGCTGCGAGGACCAGGGTGTAAAGGTGGAAGTTGGTGTCCTTGGGGTTCCAGCCGCCGTTGGACACTCCGCGGAACTGGCGCAGCAGTTCGGCCAGGTCCACGTTGCGGGTCAGGGCGACGCCGTGCTCGCGGTACGTGGGGAAGAGGTAGTCCTGCGGCTGGCTGGCCCGGCCCGAGCCGATCTGGGCGGCCTCCTGGCCGGTGAGGGGAACCCACAGGGCCAGTTGGCCCTGGCGCTGGAGCGCCGTTGCCTCCACGTCGAAGCGGCGGATCTTAGCCATGTCGGCATAGAATCCGCGCAGTGTCTCCGGGTCAAGCCGCTCGGCGTATTCCGAGAACACGGGATCAGAGCCGAGCGTGCCGTCAGGAGCGAGGAGCTGCACCATCGGCTCCACGGGATCACCCAAACGGGCCTCGGCTTCTGCTTCCAGCCGGTCCTCAATGTCGGTTCCGTCGAACTCGGTAGAGGGCAGATGTGTGGCGCCCATACCGTCTCCTTGCTTGCCGCATCCGAATGCGCCGCGATCGCTGGGATATATGCCGGACCGGTAATACATTCCCGGTCCGGCATATATTTTGGCTTACTCGTCCTTACTTTATCCGCAGCAGGCTGGCCGCGGCCGTCATGTTAAGCGCTAGGAACGCCGCGGCGGTTTTGTATAGATCGCACAGAGTTCGAGGAAGCGGGTGTTGGCCTCGGCCTCGCCGATGCTGACCCGCACCCCCTCGTTGGCGAAGGCACGCACGGAGAGTGCCCGCTCCCCTGCCAGGGCGGCGAATTCCGCACTGTCGGCACCGAGATTGAGCCAGACGAAATTGCCCTGCGCCTCCGGCACGAACCAGCCAAGGTCCCGCAGTCCGGCGGTGACCCGGTCCCGTTCGTCCACGAGGCTTTGTACCCTTTCTACAACCTCGCCGAAATGCTTCAGCGAGGTCACCGCCGCGGTCTCGGCGATCTGGGAGACCGAGAACGGGGTGGCCGCGACGCGCAGGTGCTGCGTGAGGTCCGGGTGGGACACGCTGTAGCCCACCCGCAGCCCGGCCAGGCCGTGGGCCTTGGAAAAGGTCCGCAGCACCACGACATTGGGGTACTTCCGGTACATTTCAATGCCGTCGACGGCGTGCCCGTCGCGGACGAACTCCTGGTAGGCCTCATCGATGACCACCACGACGTCGGACGGGACGGTCGTGAGGAAGCGCTCGGTCTCCTCGGTGGTCAGGATGGGCCCGGTGGGGTTGTTGGGGGTGCACAGCAGGATCATCCGGGTCCGGGCCGTCACGGCGGCTGCCATCGCGTCGAGGTCGTGCCGGCCGTCCGCCGTCAGCGGGACCTGCACGCTCTCGGCGCCGGCGAGCCCCACGCTGATGGGATAGGCCTCGAAGGACCGCCACGCATAGATGACCTCGTCGGGCTTGCCGTCGTCGTTCTGCCCCGCGAAGGTGGCCAGCAGCTGGTTCAGCGCACCCAGGCTTCCGGCGCCGGTGACGATGTCCTCCGCGGGAACGTCCAGGAACCCGGCGAGCGCGCTCCGCAGCTTGCTGCTCAGCGGATCCGGGTAGCGGTTGAAATCGGTCTGCGCCGCGATGGCCTGCTGCACTGCAGGGATCGGGGGCAGCGGGTTTTCGTTGGAGGAAAGCTTGTAGCTGGCCAGACCCTCGACGGGGACTGGCGGTTTGCCGGCCGCGTAACGGGGAAGGAGGTCTACCACGGGACGGGGCCGGATGCCCCCGGCCGTGTTCTCTGATGAAGTCATGCCAACTAGCCTACTTCGGGTCCCCGCCCCCATCGCCTGCCGCGATAAGGGGATATGGTCCCTGCCGTTCCCGCCGGGCGTATGACAGCATGGGGCCATGCGCTCATTCATCGTACGAGTCATCATCAACGCGCTGGCCCTGGCAATCGCGTGCTGGATCCTCACCGGCCTGGATATTTCGATGGCGGGCAACGGCACGCTCAGCATCACACTGGGCTACCTCTTCGTCGGCTTGATCTTCGGCCTCGTCAACGCCTTCGTCAAGCCCATCGTCAGCCTGCTCTCGCTGCCGATCACCATCCTTACCCTGGGCCTTTTCACGGTTGTCATCAACGCCGGAATGCTCTACCTGACGTCCTGGATCAGCAGTTACACCACCGTGCACTTCACCATTGACGCCTTCTTCTGGACGGCGGTTTTCGCCGCGCTCATCATCAGCGCGGTGTCGCTCGTGGCCAGTTTCCTTCCCGCGCTCGACCGCTAGGAACTGCGCGAGTCAGGCCGCGGGGCGCTGGGTGCGGTCCGCGGGTTGTTCTCCCGGGTTGCGCCGCGGCCCCGGAGCCATGGGCCGCCTCGACGATGGCATGGCTTCGCGCCGGAGCGAGAATCGAGTCACCGTGGCGGTTCCGCCGGCGCCGACCACGGCCGCGAGCGCGGCACTCGAAGCCTGAAGCGAAGGATCCCGGCTGGCCGCCACCTCCCGGGCTCCGTCGGCATAGCGTCCCAGGTCGTGTCCGGGCCCCAGGCCCGGCTCCAGCCATTCGCGTCCGGGGACCGGAGCGGTCAAGGTGACGCTCACCCGCTCCTTCGTGTCCGGGTTGGGCAGCCCGTCCGCCCCGGGCACCCAGTCCTGCTCATGCTCCAGGTGCAGGCTGCTGGTGCCGCTTCCCGGCTCGATGCCGCCCACCGGGGAACCTGCCGTGAGCACGAACTTCAGCTCGTAGTCGGCCAGGAATGCCTTGTCCCGGCCGAGGTTCATGGCGTGGATGCCGCCCTGGCTGTAGCCGACCGCGGCCACCTGATCGCCCGCCTCGGCGCCGGCCTCGGCCAGGGCCTGGCGGATGGCCGCGGAGGTCTCGGCCGAATCGTACCCCAGGCCCTCCGCGATGCCGGCGGCGTCAAACGGGTTGGTGCCCTGCGGCAGCCCGTCCAGCTGCGTTCCGGGGATGATCACCACCCAGGCCCGGCTGCCGTTCTCCCCCACCTGGAGGACCTCGATATCACCGCTGTTCCGTCCGACAGCCTCGGCCCGCAGCAGCAGACCGGCCGGTGAGACGTCGGCCTCCTCCGTGCGGGTTTCCCTGCCTGCGATCCTGACGGGCCGCGGCCGCAGGAACTCCAGGCCCGGCGAGTCCGTCAGTCCGCGGATGGTGGAACGGACACTGGCCGCACTGGCCGTTCGCACTGCCGCGGCGAGGCCGTGCGGGAGGCCGAGAAGCAGCGCCAGCCCCGCAGGTGCCATGGAGAACCCGTCCTCCACCGTGTCGCGGACGGTGACGGGAGGAAGGCCGAACAGACCCCACAGCGGCCCGTACCCCGGCCCGGCCCGGCCGATCCGCAGGAGCAGATTGTTGCGGTCCTCGGCGAACTCGTACTCGCGGTGACTGGCCCTGACCTCGCGGCAGAGACGCTCCAGCTCCATCCGGACGCGGCCGAGGTCCCTGCCTCCCTCCCCGACGGCAATGATCGCGTTGCTGCCGGTGGAGTACGAGTCGTACTGGTACGGGAACAGGGCGCGACGCACGGCCTCCACCTCCACTTCCGCGGCCGCCAGATCCTGGACGATCCTGTCCAGCGCCGATGCCCCGGCCAGCAACTCCTCGAACTGGAAACTGAGCCCGCCCACTCCGCCACGGATCCGCAACGTCCCGTCCACGGGGGCGGCGGGGACAGGGGCTCCTCCGGAGCCGGCCGGCGAAGCTTCGGCCATCAGTACCCCGGCCGTCCCGGGGTCAGCGCCACGCTTGCGGCATGGCGGAGCACAGCCGCAACAGCCTCCTCCAGGGCCGCCCGGCTGCGTCGCAGGGATGCGGCCTGCAGGGACAGCGCCGTCCGGTAGGCCCGGCCGGCCGGGGACTGCCAGCCCTGAAGTTCCACGCTGACCAGGTGGGCCAGCACGGCGTCGGCGCGGTCAGCGCAGGCAGCCACCCGGGCTGCAAGCTGCTGGACCTCGTAACTGCGCGAGGCGCACGCAGCAGCATCGGAGGCCACCAAAGACCCCGTGTGTGCGCTCGTCCTGGCTGTCCCGCTGGTCATACCACTGACGTTAGGGGCACCGGTGGACGGGCTGAAGCTCCCCACTCAGCCATGTGGACAACTGCCGGTGGAACCGGGGCCGCAGCGGGAGGGACCCGGTGCGGAAGTCACATGGTTCAGCGCGCTTAAGGCCCGGCGGGACTTCGTGAAAGAATCGGGGCATGCCTGAAACTGCCGCCACAGCCGATACCCGCACGCCGTCCGGACGCCTGGCCCTCGCCGCGTCCCCACAACAGATCGCGCTTGGCCCGCTGGACGGCCGGTACCAGTCCGCCGTCGCGCCGCTGGTCGACTATCTCTCCGAGGCAGCCCTCAACCGCGACCGGGTCGCGGTTGAGGTTGAATGGCTCATCCATCTGACCTGCAACAACGTGCTCCCCGGCGCCGGCCCGCTGAGCGCCGGGCAGCAGGAGAAGCTGCGCGCCATCGTCACCGGGTTCGACGCCGGTTCGGTCGCCGAACTGGCCGAGATCGAAGCCGTCACGGTGCACGACGTCAAGGCGGTGGAATACTACATCGGCCGCCGCCTGCCCGGCATCGGCATCGAACACCTGACCGCCATGGTGCACTTCGGCTGCACGTCCGAGGACATCAACAACCTTTCCTACGCCCTGGGCATCAAGGGCGCCGTCGAGGACGTCTGGCTGCCCGCGGCCCGGCAGCTCGTCGCGCAGATCGGCGCCATGGCAGAGGCCAACCGGGCCGTGCCGATGCTCTCCCGCACGCACGGCCAGCCCGCCACCCCCACGACGCTCGGCAAGGAACTGGCCGTCATCGCGCACCGCCTGACCCGCCAGCTGGACCGCATCGCCCGGACCGAATACCTCGGCAAGATCAACGGCGCCACCGGAACCTACGCCGCGCACGTGGCCTCGGTTCCCGGCGCCGACTGGGAGCACGTCGCCAAGAGCTTCGTTGAAGGCCTGCGCCTGAGCTGGAACCCGCTCACCACGCAGATCGAAAGCCACGACTGGCAGGCGGAGCTGTATGCCGACGTCGCGCGGTTCAACCGGATCCTGCACAACGTCTGCACGGACATCTGGAGCTACATCTCGATCGGCTACTTTGTGCAGATCCCGGTCGCGGGCGCCACGGGCTCCTCCACCATGCCGCACAAGGTCAACCCGATCCGCTTCGAAAACGCCGAGGCCAACCTCGAGATCTCCTCCGGGCTGCTGGACGTCCTGGGCTCCACGCTGGTCACCTCCCGCTGGCAGCGCGACCTCACCGACTCCTCCTCCCAGCGCAACATCGGTGTGGCGTTCGGCCACTCGCTGCTCGCCATCTCCAACGTGGCCAAGGGCCTGGACCGGCTCAAGGTCGCCGAGGACGTGCTGGCCGCGGACCTCGACACCAACTGGGAAGTCCTGGGCGAGGCCATCCAGATGGTCATGCGCGCCGAGGCCATCGCCGGCGTCGAGGGCATGGAAAACCCGTATGAGCGGCTCAAGGACCTGACCCGCGGGCAGCGCGTCGACGCGGCCCGGATGCGGGAGTTTGTCCAGAGCCTGGGCCTGTCCGCCGACGCCGAAGCCCGGCTGCTGGCGCTCACCCCCGGAAAGTACACCGGCATCGCGGACAAGCTGGTGGACCACCTCACATGAGGCTCCTGCTCATCCGCCACGGCCAGACTCCCGGAAACGTCCTGGGCCAGCTGGACACCGCCCACCCGGGTCCCGGGCTGACCGAGCTCGGCGAGCGGCAGGCGGCCGCCCTGGCGCGGTCGCTGGCGAATGAGCAGATCGACCTTCTGTACGCCTCCACGCTGATCCGCACCCAGATCACGGCCGCGCCGCTTTCGACCCTCCGCGGCCTGGAGATTCAGGTGCTCGAGGGCCTGCGGGAGATCGAGGCCGGCTCGCTGGAGAAGCTCACCGACAAAGAATCGCACCTGCGCTACTTGGGCACCGTGTTTGGCTGGGCGGGCGGGGAACTGCAGCGCCGGATGCCGGCCGGACCCAGCGGGCACGAGTTCTTCGAACGGTTCGACGCCTCGATCGCGCGGATCGCCGACGCCGCATCCGCGGAGAATGCAGGCGGCGGCGGGACGGTGGCCGTGGTCAGCCACGGGGCTGCGATCCGCGTCTGGGCAGGTCTGCGGGCCACCAACCTGGAAGCGGGTTTCGCCGCCCGCCACGTCCTCGCCAACACCGGGATCGTGGCGCTGGAAGGGGATCCCGACGCCGGCTGGCGGCTCATCCACTGGGACGACAGTCCCGTGGGCGGCCTGGCCCTGGTGGATCCGACGGCGGAGGACCCCACCGGCCGCACGCTGTAGCGGATTTCTCCGAACCCTAACGCGCAGGAAACACGGCCGAAACCGGCGTTGCCTAGCGTTATCCTGCATAACCCTTCGGCGAAGCGAGGCAGCCATGCAGACCAACCCGCGGCTCAACATCCGGCAGGTCACCTGGGCCAACCCGGTGGGCGCGGACCTCCGCGCAGCCCAGCAGGCCGAGCTTAACGCCCGCTTCGGCACGGACGACCACGAACCCGGCCCGCCGCCGTCGGAGGCTGACACTGCCGTGTTCCTCGTCGCCCACGACAAGGCGTCGGGGCAGCCGGTGGGCTGCGGCGGCCTGCGCATCCTCGACGCGTGCACCGCCGAAATCAAGCGGCTCTACGTCCTCCCGTACACGCGCGGTTCCGGGGTGGCCAGCTCCATCCTCGCGGCCCTGGAAGCGCATGCCCATTCCCTCGGCATCACCTCCATCACCGCCGAGGCCGGCTCGGTGCAGACGGACGGCCGGCAGTTCTACGCGAACTCGGGCTTTGTCCCGGTGCCGAACTTCGGGCCCTACATCGGGGTGGAGCATTCCTATTGCTATGCGAAAGCCATCGACTCGCACAGCGCCGCGCACACCGCCATGGCCTGAGGCGCGTCCGCCGCCGTCACACAGGACCCGTACGTCCCGCCGTCGGCTAATCTCGCACTATGGAACCGGCGGACATCACCTTCCGCACCCGCAAGTGGGTGCGGCCCGAAGACCTGAACGCGAACGGCACGCTGTTCGGCGGAAGCCTGCTGAAATGGATCGACGAGGAAGCGGCGATTTACGCCATCCTGCAACTCGGCAACGGCCGGGCCGTCACCAAGTACATTTCCGAAATCAACTTCGTCAGCTCGGCCGTCCAAGGCGACCTGATCGAGATGGGGCTGACGGCCACCCGCTTCGGCCGGACCTCGCTCACCATGCGCGCCGAGGTCCGGAACATGATCACCCGGCAGAGCATCCTCACGATCGAGGAAATTGTCTTTGTGAACCTCGATCCGCACGGCAAGCCCGCGCCGCACGGGTACACCGAGATCACCTACGACCGGGACCGGATCCCCACGCACCACCTGACGGAGACGCGCGGGGAGGGCTAGGGTCCAGCCGGCGGCGGTCCGCGGGCACACAGCGGTCAGCGCTCACCCTAGGCCCAGAACTGGTCTGCCTGGCCCGTGTCCTCGAAGAACTCGCGCCCCTCAGTGACCTTCCCGTCCCGAACCACGAACGTGATCACAGCGGCCATGTCCAGGGTCTTGCCGTTGGCCTCTGCGCGGGTTTGTTGGATCGCGACCGTGTGGTCTTCCCCACCGACGAGGTCCTGGAGATTGGCCTGAAAGGTTCCTTGCGTGCGGGCGCCAAGTTCACCGAAAGACGCCAGGATGGCGTCGCGGCCCTGCTTGGCCCCCGACAGCACGCCGCTTCCGGCAACGTGCCGGACTGCGTCCTCCGCGAACAGCTCGCTGAGGCTCGCCATATCCCCTGCGTTGAAGGCCTCGAACCCCCGCCGGACCAGGTCAACATTTTCTGCGGCTCCCATCTCGGGCACCCCTGCGTCAACTTTGTCGGGTATTTCTTGGGACGGCTTAGGGCTATTCCTGGCTCACCGGCGTGTCGATGAAGAATTCAGTGCGCGCCCGGCCACCCCGTGTAAGCCTCGGCCAGGTAGGCGCGGCCGTGGCGGGACAACACCACCGAGTTGAGCTCGCCGAGCTGGCGGGCGCGGGCGAAGTCGTCGCCGTCGGCCGGGGTGTGCAGCATGGACGTCATCCAGTAGGAGAACTGCTGGGCCTTCCAGACCCGGTCCAGGGCGCGGTCGCTGTAGGCATCCAGGAGCACGGTGTTTCCGGTCTTGTAGAAGCTGTCGAGGCCCTCAAACAGCACCGTGACGTCGTGCAGCGCGAGGTTCAGGCCCTTGGCTCCGGTCGGCGGGACGGTGTGGGCGGCGTCGCCGGCGAGGAAGAGCTTGCCGTGCCGCATCGGGGCGTGCACGAAGCTGCGGAACTTCAGGACGGTCTTGTCGATGACCGGACCCTCCTTGAGTTCGAAGCCGTTGCCGTTGACCCGGCTGCGGAACGCGTCCCAGATCCGGTCGTCGCTCCAGTTGTTGACGTCCTCGTTGGGGTCGCACTGGAAGTACATCCGCTGGACGGTCTCGGTCCGCTGGCTGATCAGGGCGAAGCCGTTCTCGGAGTTGGCGTAGATCAGTTCGTCGGAGCTGCGCGGGGCCTCGGCCAGGATCCCGAACCAGGCGAACGGGTATTCGTGGAAGTACCACTTGCGCTGGGCCTCCGGGATCTGGAAGCGGCTGTGGCTGCGCGAACCGTCCGCGCCGGCGATGAAGTCAGCGTGCAGCTCCCATTCCACTCCCTCGGCATCGGTGAACCAGACCTTCGGCTTGCCCTCGAGGTCGTAGATGGTGGTGTCGGTGACGCTGTAGCGGACGTCGCCGCCGTCCGCCTGGCGCCGTGCGGCGAGGTCGAGGAAAACATCGGTCTGGGGGTAGAGCCAGACCGACTCGCCGACGAGGTCCTGGAAGTCGATCCGGTGGCTCTCGCCGTTGAAGCGCAGTTCGATTCCGTCGTGCCGGTCGCCGTCGCGCAGGACGCGGTCCGAGACACCGCTGTCCACGAGCAGGTTCACGGAGCCGTGTTCCAGGATGCCCGCGCGGACGGTTTCGGAGATTTCCTTGTGGCTGCGGATCTCGATCACGGTGGATTCGATGCCTTGTTTGGCCAGCAGGTGCGAGAGCATCAGCCCTGCCGGGCCGGCGCCCATGATCGCGACCTGGGTGGTGATGACTTTGCGGTTTGCCATGGTGTCCTCGCTTCGTTGCGGGGCCGGGACTGCTGGGCGTCCGGGGCCGGGTGGATTCTCTGGCTACAGTGTGCGCCCGAACACGTGACGGCCGTTACAGCGATTCCGCTGAATGGAATGCCGGCGTTGCTGCCGGGTCATGCAGCTGCCGCCCGATCCCGCGGGCAGCCGTCTGCAGGGCGGGGACGAGCGCCTGGAGCCGCATTTCACGCAGGGGAACGACGACGCCGAGCGCCGCCACGGTGCGCTTCCTCGCGTCCTTCACGGGGACGGCAATCCCCCAGGTGTCCGGATCCACAACGCCGGCGAGCTGCGCAAAGCCGTGGCCGGCCGTCTCCTGGAGCAGGGTGCGGAGGTCCTCCCGCTGGACCTTCCCGGCGGGATCGTGGAACTGCAGAAGATACTCGGACTGGACCGCGGCGGGCTGGTTGGCCATCAGCGCCAGCCCGGCAGAGGACACATGCACCGGCATCCGGCCGGCGATCTGGGCCCGGTTCGCGACGGAGCCGCGGCGGGACAGCCGCTCGACGAACAGCGCCTCCCAGCCCTCCAGCACGGCCAGGTTCACATTCTGGTTCAGCACCTGCTGGATGTCCTCCATAAACGGCATGGCCGCCTGGCGGAGGGCCAGGGTGGGCGAATTCCGGTTCACCAGCTCCCACAGGCGCAGGCCCAGCCGGACGGATCCCCCGCTGCCCAGATCCAGAAGCCCGTGCCCGGCGAGCTGGCGGACCAGCCGGTGGGCTGTGCTCAGCGGCAGGCCGGCCCGGTCCGCGAGTTCGGAGAGCGGCAGCACGGTGACGCCCTCGGGGAACGCGGAGATCACCCTGACCACGCGGTCCACCACGGAGTCCCCGGTGCCGGAGTTAGCCATGGCCGCCTCTTCCGTTGAATGGATCCTGCGTCCACTCTACGCCGCCGGCCCCAATGCGGCCCCAGGCTTGGCACAGGCGCTACAGGGCGCGGCTGAGGCTCCGCCGCAGCAGCCAGGCGCCCAGCACGAGCAGCGCCACAGCCATTCCCGCGAGCACTCCCAGCTGCGGCAGGATGTCGCCGAGGGTGCCGTCGCGGCGCTGGATGGCGGCGAAGGCGTCATAGGCCCAGCGGTGTGGGGTGACGTAGGAGATCGTGGCCAGCGTTTCCGGGAAGAACTCGGGCGGCACCATGCAGCCGCCCAGGCCGCCCAGTACGAGTCCGCCGCCCACGCCCACACCGGCGGCCGCGGTGTCATTGTCGATGACCGAGCCGACCATCATCGCCGCGGCTGCCGCGACGGCACAGAAGAGCACCAGCACCAGGGCTGACAGCCACAGATTGCCCCAGTCGACGCCGAACAGCAGCGCGGTGCCGGCCATGATGAAACCGCCCTGGACGAAGGCAATGGCGAAACGTCCCAGCGCCTGCCCGGCCACGACCTGGCCGCTGGAAACCGGGGCTGACATGACCCGTCCCACCACCCCGAACCGCCGTGCCTGGATCAGTGTGGCCGCACCGGTGAGGGAGCTGAGAAACACAAAAAGCAACAACTGCTGCGCGGCGCCGAGATCGAACTTGCCCAGCCCGCGGAACTCCTGCGCCATGTCGTTGGTGTCGACGATTTCCACGGTCGGCACCGCTACCTGCGCGGCCGCCTGGTCGAGGGCCGGGCGGGCCCGATCCTCGGGGATTCCGGCGCCGGCCAGGGCAGCGACCTGGCTCCGCTCCAGGCCCACCGCCTGCACGGCGGTGCGGACCTGCTGCAGAACGGCCTGCGCGGAGGATTGCGACGCCATCACAACGTCGAGCTCCGCCGGCCGACCGGCGTCGAACGCCGCCCCGTCGGCATCGTCCAGGAACAGCCCGACGTCGGCGCGCCCGCGGCTGAGGTCCGCCCGCGCGGCGTTTTCGCCGCTTGCGGTGACCACGACGCCGGCTGACTGCAGCTTCGCGGTCAGGGCCTGCGCGAGTGCACTGCCGGGCCCGGCGATGGCCACCCGGGCCTGGCCGCTGCCGGCACCGAACTGCGAACCGAGCAGCAGGATCAGCAGGAGGGGAAAGATGAAGACAAAAAAGATGTTCGATTTGTCGCGCAGGAAGCGCCGCAGTTCCACTGTGGCGATCGCGAGCATGGCGCTCATGCCTGCGCCCCCCGGTCCGGCAGGATGCGGGAAAGGAGCAGGCCGGCCGCGGCGAAAGCCAGCATCACCGCGACCGGCCCCGCCACGTCCCCGAGGCTTCCGCCGCCGGCGGAGATCCCGAGTCCCCTAATGAACGCCCCGATCGGGTTGAGGTCCAGCAGCGTGGCGGCGAAGCCGGTGCCCTGGACCGGGAAGAAGGCTCCTCCCGCGATCCCGAGCACCATCGCCAGGATGGACTGTGCCACGTTCGCCTGCTCGGCCGTCCGGACCAGCCGTGCGACCACGAACGTCAGGCTGGTCGCGGCCGTCACCACGGCGAGGATCAGCGCGGCCACCACGGGCGGGGAGCCGAAGGAGACGCCGAACAGCTGGGAGCCGGCGGTGAGCAGGACGGTGGTGGCAACCACCCCCAGGATGAATCCAGTGCAGGCCTTGGCCGTGATCACTGTGACGCCGGTGACCGGCATTGACCGCAGTCGGGCCAGGGTGCCCTGTTCCCGTTCCGCGAGGAGCCCCAGCACGCCGAAACCGACCGTGAACATCAGGAACAACCCGGCCTGGCCGGCCACGAGCGTGCCGCGGAGCGAGAGTTGTTCGGCGGCGGCCTGCCCTTCGGCCAGGGTGAGCAGCCGCGGTCCGGCCGCGGCCTGCTGCGCCAGCGCCGCGAGCTCCTGGTGCGGCAGCCCGGAGATGCCGCCGGCGGCCGCGGTTACCGTTCCCGCGGCGAACTGGTCCAGGACCGCCTGGACCGCCGAGATCAGCACGCCGGTTTCCAGGCTGGCGCCGTTGCCCTCGACCAGCTGGACCGAGGCGGCCTGTCCGGACAACACCGCGTCGCTGAAGCCCTCGGGAACAATGATGCCGAGGGCGGCGCCGCTGGCCTGGGTTTCGCTGCGGACGTCTGCGGCCGGGACCCGTTTGACGGTGACGTCCATGATCTCGAGTGAATCGACGGCACCGAGCAGCGCGGCACCCAGCTGGTCGGCGTCGTCTGCGCTGGCGACGACGGTGGCCGGCTTCAGGTCAACGGTGTCCCCGCCGAGGCCGCCAAACACCAGGCTCAACACCCCCATCAGCGCGAGCGGGACGATGAGGGAGAAGATGAAAACAGACTTGTCCCGGACGCGCTGTCGGAGGTCGTTCGCGACCATGGTCCACAGGCCGTGCATCTCAGTCCCTCAGCGCTTTGCCGGTCAGGTGCAGGAAGACGGACTCAAGGTCGGGCCGGACGATCTCCACGGACGTCACGGACATCCCGGCCTGACCCGCGCCGGTCACGATCCCCGCGAGGGCAGTGGGTCCGTCGCTGACTGTAAGCGTCAGTCCGGCCCCGTCGTTGTCGACGTGCTGTACGGCCGGCAGCTGACGAAGGGCCTCCGCGGCCCGGGCCGTGCTGCCGCCGCCGCGGAGGTTGATCCGGTCCACGCCGCCGGTGAGCGTGATCAGCTGGCCCCGGGTGCCCTCGGCCTGGATCCGGCCCTCGTCGATGATCGCAATCCGGTCGCAGAGCCGCTCGGCTTCCTCCATGTAGTGGGTGGTGTAGAGGACCGCCATGCCTTCGACGGAGAGCTTTTCCACGGATTCCAGGATGGAGTTGCGGGACTGCGGATCCACCCCGACGGTCGGTTCGTCCAGGATCAGCAGGGTGGGCCGGTGGAGCAGGCCAATGCCGATGTTCAGCCGGCGCTTCATGCCGCCGGAGTACTTCTTGGTCAGGTCGCCGGCACGGTCGCTGAGCCCAATCAGCTCCAGCACCTCGTTGGTGCGCTCGGTGAGCCCCTTGCCGGTGAGTCCCTGCAGCCGGCCGAAGAACTTCAGGTTTTCCCGGGCGGTCAGGTCCGGGTAGATGGCCAGTTCCTGCGGGACCAGGCCGATGGCCCGCTTGGCCTCCGTCTCGGAGGGGTTCATTCCCCGGCCCGCCACGCGGACGGTTCCTTCGTTGGCGGGGATCAGGCCCGCCACCATGGAGATGATGGTGGTCTTGCCGGCGCCGTTGGGGCCCAGCAGCCCGAAGGTTTCCCCGGCGCGGATGCGGAAGGAGACACCGTCGACGGCGGTCAGGTCCCCGTATCGCTTGACGAGCCCGCTGACGTCCAGCACGTCCTTGGTCAAGGTCTCCACAACGTCCACAAACACTCCCCAAGTCCCGGTGCACACAGACGTGACCAAGCCTAGCCTTTCGTGCGGGATTCCGGCGGGACAGGGCCCTTGGACCCCCTGATGCCCATCAGCGGGGGTGCGCCGGGTGTATGCCTAGGCGACCGGCCGGGCGCGCAGCCGGCGCCATACCGTCGGGGCCAGCACCACGGCCACGCCGACGGCGGCGCCAATGACGGTCTCGAAAATCCGGTCGCGCAGCAGGATGCCAGGAGCCGCGGGAACCACCAGGAGGGTCGAAATCAGGGCCAGCGGCGTGACGAAGATCTGGGCCAGGACATACTGGCGGGCGATGAACATCTCAGCGCCGAACTGGCAGGCGGCGATCACGAGGACGGTCTGCCAGGGTGCGGGCTGCAGGAGCAGGATCCCCGCGAGCAGCACCAGCCCGATCGCCGTGCCCACGATTCGTTGCAGCCCGCGGCTGACCCGGTGCCGTGTGGAGTGCCCCACGAGCGGGACGACGGCGGCCACCATCGCCCAGTAGTTGTGGCCGAAGCCCAGCCGCTCACCCGCGAGAGTTGCAAGGGTGCCTGCCAGGCCGGCCGCCACAAGGTAGCCGGCGCTTTCGAGCAGGGCTGCCCGCTTTTCGGCCGGGCTGAGCGGGGTGCGGGCCGGCCGGATCCACGGCGTCCGGCGGCCCCGGACCACGCGGGAGGACATGCCGATCAGCAGGGAGAAGGCGACAGTCAGTACCGCGACGAGCATTCCCTGCCACAGCGGCGGCTGGTTGGGGATGGACGCGATCGCGGCGAAGGCAAAGATGTGGAACAACGAGCCTGCCGGGCGGAGCCGCCACCAGGCGACGATCAGCGAGCAGACTCCGGCCACCAGTGTGGTCGCGAAGACCTGGAGCCAGAGGGTCTCCGCAGCCGGAAGCCCGGCGCGGGCGGTCAGGGCGGCGAGCAGCATCACCACCACCATCAGTGCCCCGGCGCGGAGTTGCAGGCCGAAGCGCTTGGCGTGCGGCTCGTTGCGGCCGTAGATCCCGGTGAAGGCGCCGAAGGAGGCGAAGATCGCCAGGTCCAGGCGGTCCAGGAACAAGAGTGTGATCAGCGGGACAAAGACTCCGACGGCGCAGCGGACGGCGACCTGGTGGTCCTTGTTGCCGGGAGCCATGGTGAACATCTCGGCAAGCATCTTCACGGGTGGGAGGCACCTTTCTGGCAGTCGGATTGTTACGACGGCGGCGCTGGCATCCACCCTTAATCCTATGCCGGAAGCGCGCCCGCCCGGCATCATTATCCATTGAGCGGAACCGGCCCCGGCCGGGAGACAAGACGGCGGAAGTGATAGCGTCTAGCGGTTGATCCCCGCGCCCGGAACACGGCGCACAAAGTCATTCAAGGCACCCGGAGGACCCATGCTCAAAGGATTCAAGGACTTCATCCTGCGCGGCAACGTGATCGAACTGTCCATCGCAGTCGTGGTCGGCACCGCTTTCACCGCCCTGGTCGGCGCGTTCACCTCGAACATCGTGAACCCCATCATCGCGGCGGCCGGTGGCGTCGAAACCAACGGCCTGGGTTTCCCCATCTGGCCGGGGAATGAGAAAACCTTCGTCAACTTCGGCGCGGTCATCACAGCGTTCGTCACGTTCACGATCACGGCCGCCGTCGTCTATTTCATCTTCGTGGCCCCGATGAACCGGATCAACCACCTGGTGAAGAAGCGCCTGGCCACTGCGGAGCCGGAGGAGAAGCCGCTCCCGGCGGACACCGCCCTGCTGGCCGAAATCCGCGACCTGCTGATGCAGCTCGCCGGCCCGGTCCACGGACCGGCATCCGGCGACGACCCGGAGCAGGCCGGTGAACGCACCGTCGAGTCCGCCGGCCAGCGCAGCCGCTAGGCCGAACAAAAACGTCACCGGCCGGCAATAGGCCCGTAACAGCGGCCGGGCATCATGGGACCATGAAGCCCTCAGCCCGTGGCAGAAACCACGGCGGACCACAGGCCCCGGCGGCCTCCGAGCTCAGCTGCGAGGTCTGCGGCCAGATGCCCGAACCGACCAAGACCCGGCTGACCCTGGCCAACATCGCCGTGATGCTGCCGATCGAACTGCTGGTCCACGCGGCGGTGGTGGGGACGCACCTGCCCTATGTGGGCAAGGTCCTGGTCCTGACACTGACCGCCACCATCCTGGTCATCTGGGTGGCGGAGCCGTCCGCGGCGCGGATGCTCCGGCGCTGGCTGCACGCCCCCGCCCTGCGCCACCGCAGCCGGCTCGGCGCGGCACCGGCCCTGTGGCGTGCCCGCACAGTATTGGCGGACCGGCCCGGTTCACTGCAGAAACTCACGCGGTCGCTGGCCGGGCTGGACACCAACATCCTGAGCATCCATGTCCACCCGGTCGACGGCGGTGTGCTGGATGAGTTTGTGCTGTCCGCGCCCGGCGGGCTGCGTGAAGCGGAACTGCTCGCAGCGCTGCGTGACGGCGGCGGCAACGACCCCCACGTCTGGCCCACCACAGCGCTGGCCATGGCCGACGGGCAGACCGGGGCGCTAAGCCTCGCGGCCAGGATCGCGGCCAACCCCGAGGAGCTGCCGCTTGCAGTCGCTGAACTGCTGCACGCGCGGATCGTGGCCGGGCCGGATGCGAGCACCGCCGCTCCGGCCGCGACGGACGGAACCGTGCTGAGGATCCCGACGGCCTGGCACGGTCCCATCACGTTTTCCCGTCCCGGCGAGCCGTTCACGCCGGCGGAGTCCGCCCGGGCGCACCGGCTGGCCGAGCTCGCCGAAATCCTCGCGCACCGCCCCGTCACGAGCCGTTGACGGCGGGCTTCCGGGTGCTTGTGTCGCGTTCCCACACCCCCGGGCGTCCGCTCCCGCGGCGGCCGGCCAGGGCAAAGGCCACGTACACCAGGGCATGCGCAGCGGACAGCGGACCACGAATTGACCGGCCCACCTCGACCAAGGTGCGGCCCGCCGTACTGTGCCCGCCGCCCTGCCCGGCGTTCGGCCGGGCGTTTTGCTCGGCGTTTCCGCGATAAACGCGACGCAGCACGGCCAGCTGGGCCCCCGGCGTCCGGGGCGGGTGAACCACGACGGGGTCCACGTCGAGAACGGCTTTTTCCGCCGGCCCGAAAAGGCGGTCCACGAACAGATCATCCGCGGTCAGATCGGGGAACTGCTGGAAACGCTGCCGGCCCTCGTGGGAGAGGCCGTACACCCCGCCTCCCCACAGCCCGATCCGGGCCGATGGAAGGCCGAGTTTGGTCCGGTAGTACGAGCGGATCAGCGGGTGCGCGTCCTGAAGGTCGAAGCGGGCCGCCGGTCGCGCGGCCAGGAGCCGGCCGGTGCTGAGGGCATCGAGCACGTCATGCACCGCGCCCGGACTGATCTGCACGTCCGCATCAAGGTAAAGGCGCGGCCAGTGCGAAGCGGCGGCGTCTCCCGCGTTGAGGGCGGCGGCCTTGGACGACTGCCCCTGTTCCAGCACCGTCACGCCCTCGAATCCGCGCGCGATACCGGCGGTTTCATCGGTGCAGCCGTTGCAGGCCACGATGACCTCCAGTTGCCTGGTTGCAGCCAACGGGGCCAGCGGGGCGAGCGTCCTGGCGATCACGGCCGCTTCGTTGTGCGCCGGAATAATCACCGATCCGTGCGGGATACCGCTGGTGTCCCGGCGGTTCCCGGCATCCTTGCTTGGGCCGGGCAGGGCAGTCCAGCTTGCCTCGTCGAGCACCGTGCGCAGCACTCCCCTGCGCTCCGGTTTCCAGCACCGCAACAGCTCGGAGAGGATCACGGCCGCACGGAACACCGCGGAGTACGCCGGGGAATGGTACTTGCGGATGTAGCGGATCCGGTTGACTGCCATCAGGGCGTTCAACCCTGGGGACTTGCCGGAGCCGCCGCCCTCATGGGTCATGGCCGCCGACGGTTCGTACCAGACCGACCCGCCGCAGATCCGCAGACGGCGGAAGAAGTCCGTTTCCTCCGAGTAGAGGAAGAATGATTCGTCCCAGGCCACGGAATCCGCGAGGGGCCTGCTGACCATCAAGGCGGCCCCGCTGGCCCACTCAACGGTGTGCGCGTGGGCGTAGCTCTCCGGGTGGAAATCCGTCGACGCCAGCCATCCGGGGCGGCCTGGCGCCCTCCGCCCGCAAAGGGCATCGCCAAGTGCGCGGCTGACGCCCGGCTCGCGGTGCAGTGTGGGGCTGGTCCTCCCGGCCCCGTCCTGGATTTGGGGCACCACCGCGCCCGCCTTCGAGGTGCGCATGCGGTCCAGCATGGCCTTCAGGCAGCCGCGCCCCACCGTGAGGTCCGGGTTGAGGACCACAATGGTTTCGGAGTCGCCGACCCGCCGCAGGGAGGCGTTGATGCCGGCGGCGTACCCCACATTTCCGCCGGTTGCGAAGGCGAGAACGTCCGGGTGGGTGGCCCGAACCAGTTCGAGGGTGCCGTCCTGCGAGGAGTTGTCGGCCAGCAGCACGCGAAGCGCCAGGTCGGCCGTCTCCGCCCGAAGACCCTGCAGCAGGGCGCCAATGTCGCCGGCATTGTTATAGGTGACGATGACGACGGCGGCATCCGCAGGACCGTCCGGTCCGGTGAACAGCCCGGGGGTTCGGGGGGCGGGCCCGGCAGTGGCCGCGGGAAGCTCCGGCGGCACGGCGTACGAACCGGTTCTGAGCTTCAGATAGGCGGGCGGTCCGTCGAGCAGGTAGCGGCGGGCGAGCCGCCTGGGTTCCAGTGCCAGGCGATAGCCCCATTCGAGGCCGCGCCGGCTGACCCACTCGGGGGCGCGCTGCACCCGGCCGGCGAGAAAATCCACGGCAGCGCCGAAAGCCAGGAGGACCCCGACTCCGGTGCGGGCGCCGTAGCGGTTTATCCAGAGCTCCTGGCGTGGTTTTCCCAGGCCCACAAAAAGGATCTGCGTGCCGGAAGCTTCGATCTCGGCGGCGATTCGTTCGGAGTCGGGTGCCGAGGCCAGTTCACTTCTGGCCGGTGACCACATCCCCGCCACCCGCAGCCCGGGGCGCTCGAGGGCGATCTTCTCCGCCAGCCGGCGCTGGTTGTCTTCCGAGCCGCCCAAAAATCCGACTTTCAGGCCGAGTTCCTCGGCCCGGGTCAGGAGCGGGGAGGCCAGGTCGCTCCCGGCGAGCCGGGGCCAGCTGTGTCCGGTGAGCCGCTGCGACTGGGACACCAAAGGGGCGCCGTCGACCAGGTGGAGCCACTCCACGACGCTGCCGGGATCGGCGTGCAGGGTTCCTGACCAGCGGCCTCCGGTGCCGAAGTGGTTGAGATGGTCCAGGTTGACCGAGGCCACGGCCAACGGCGGTCGCCTGCGGTCAGCGGCGCGCCGAAGGATGAGCTCCAACGCAGGTTCGGGCTCCATCAGGTCCACGGGCGTTCCGCCGAGGACGACTTTGCTGCTTTCCGGTGTCTTCATGACTCCCCCTCAGCCCGCCTCGGCGGGCGCCAGTTGACCGTTGCTCTCGACGTACCGGCGGCCCGTGACGGGGCACAGCCAGCGGCCGGCGCCGTCCTGTTTCAGCGGGTGCCCGGCCTCACCCACCCAGCCGGCCTGCCGGGCCGGCACGCCGACGACCACCGCATAGTCCGGTACGTTCCTCGTGACCACCGCCCCGGCAGCCACGGTGGCCCATTGGCCGATGGACACAGGGGCAACGCAGACGGCCCGGGCGCCGATGGAGGCGCCCCGGCCGACAGTCACCCCCACGGCGTCCCAATCCTCGGAGCCTTTCAGCGTTCCGTCGGGCGTGATCGCCCGGGGGTGCAGGTCGTTGGTGAGCACTGCGGCGGGGCCGACAAAGACGCCGTCGCCGAGGCGGGCCGGTTCGTAGACCAGCGCGTAATTCTGCAGCTTGCAGTTTGAGCCGATGACGACGCCGGGACCCACGTAGGCGCCGCGGCCAATATTGCAGTTGCTGCCCACGCTGGCGTCCTCCCGGACCTGCGCGAGGTGCCAGATCCTGGTGTTCTCCCCAACGACGGCGGTTTCGGCGACGTCTGCTGTAGCGGCGATGGTTTTCATAACACTCCTCCTGGACGCGGGTTCCGTGCCGGGATCCGGCGCTGCCGCCCGCGCCGGGTGTGTCCGGATGATCCGGATGGCCGCGGCACCGAGCACGGCACCCAGGGTGTTGTTGACAACGTCCCCCAGGCTCGCCGTGCGCTGGCTCAACGCGAGGTACTGGACGGTTTCGATCGCGGCTGAGATCAGCGCACCGGAGACCGCCGCCAGCCACCACCGGCGGGTGGGCAGCAGCAGCGCGACGATCACCCCCAAAGGGACAAAGAGGAGGACATTGGCGGCCCCCTCGATGTGCATGTACGTGATGCCCGATGTCAGGGGGTACCCCCGCACAGCGTCGATGACGTCTCTTAGCAGGCCCGCCAAGGGGCGGTCCACCGGCGACGGCCAGGCGCCGATAAACGCGAGGCCAATCAGGTACAGCACCAGCGCGATGAGCAGGATCCCCCGGCGTGCCTTCGCATTCATCGTCTGGTCTTCACGGGCAGGGGGCCAGGATTCCGGACTTTCACGGCCGACCTGAGGCTGCCCGCAGGTGGTCCGCGACGTACTGCTGCTGCACCTCGCTGATGTGCGGGAACATGGGCAGCGACAGGATCCCCCGGGCGGCCCGCTCCGCGACCGGAAAGGAACCGGGACCGAGGCCCAACCCCCGGTAGGCGCCGCTGAGGTGCACCGGGACCGGGTAGTGGATGCCGGCGCCGATACCTGCTGCGTTCAGGGCCGCCAGTACGCGGTCCCGTGCCGGGACACGGATAACGTACAGATGCCAGACATCGGCGTTGCCCGGGGCTGTGCGGGGAAGCTCGACGCCGGGCAGGTCCGCCAGCAGTTCCGTGTACCGTGCCGCGGCCTTCCGCCGTCGTTCGTTCCACATGGACAGCCTGCGCAACTTGGCGTTGAGCACCACCGCCTGGATGGTGTCCAGGCGGGAGTTCATGCCAACCGCGTCGTGCTGGTATTTCCGCTCGCTGCCGTGGGCGCCAAGCATCCGCACCCGGGCGGCGACGTCGTCGTCGTTCGTCACCACGGCGCCGGCATCCCCGGCGGCCCCGAGGTTCTTTCCCGGGTAGAAGCTCGTGCCGGCGGCCAGTCCCAGCGTGCCGGCGAAGCGGCCATGGCGGGAAGCACCCTGGGACTGGGCGGCATCTTCGACAATCACGGCGCCGCTGGCCGCCGCGATCGGTGCCAGGCGCTCGACGAAGGCGGTTTGGCCGAACAGGTGGACGGGCATGATGGCCTGGGTCCGGGGTGTCACAGCCTCGGCCACCCTGTCCGGATCGATCAGCAGATAGTCCGGATCGACGTCGACGGGCACCGGCAGCGCACCGATCCGGCTCACGGCCTCGGCGGTCGCGATAAACGTGTTGGCGGGGAGGATGACTTCCCCTCCTGCCCTGACCCCGGCGGCACGGAGTGCCAGTTCCAGGGCGTCCGTGCCGTTGGCTACCCCCACGCAATGCCCGGCGCCAAGGAACCGGGCATACGCCTGCTCAAATTCGGCCACGGCGGGGCCCCCAATGAAGGAGGCCTGGGCGAAGACCTCCTTGAGCCCGACCTCGACTTCGTCGGCGATCTCGTCCTGCTGGGCGCCCAAGTCAACGAAGGGGACGGAAAGCCGGCCGGTCACGGGCCGGGTCATCGTCCACCACCGGCTGCAGCCGCTGACGGTTCGAGCACCCGTGCCGGGACCCCCGCCCAGGTCTCCCCGTCGGGCACGTCGCCCAGGACGGCGGCGCCCATGCCTATCCTGGTTCCGGCCCCCACCCTGGTACCTTCACGGACGGACGAGTTCATGCCAAGGTAGGCCGCGCGCCCGATCCTGACGCCGCCGCCGAGGCAGACGCCGGCAGCGAGGGTGGCGAAGTCCTCCACGACGTCGTCGTGGGTCAGCGTCACACCAGGCATCATCACGACGTGGCTCCCGACTGTGATTCCGGCGGTCAGCGTGACATTGCCCAGCAGGATGCTGCCGGGGCCGATGTCGCAGCAGTACGGGACCCGCACCGAAGGATCGACAACGGTCGCGAAGCGGTAGGCCGGGAAGCCCAGCCCGGCGAGCCGGGCGACCACCCCCTCACGGGCCCGCCCGGCGCCGATACAGACAACCACACGGGCTTCCTGGTAGCGGAGGGCGTGGCTGGCGGGACCCAGGATGGGGGCGCCGTCCAGGACGGAGCCCGCCCTGAGTTCGTCGTCGTCGAGGACGCCGACCACATCGAACTGGCCGTTCTCGCGGACGCAGGCCAGGACCTCGCGGGCAAGGCCGCTGGCGCCGATTAAAAGAAGCTCAGTCATCGCTTTTCCCCGCAGCCTTCATTATCGAATCGATGACCCGGGCCTGGTCGCCCAGGGTCAACTGGTGGTAGACGGGCAGGATCACGGTGTTGTCTGTGAGCCGTTCCGTCACCGACAGGTCCGCCCTGCCGGTGTCCCGCCCGGCGTAGGCGGGCTGCCGGTGCGCCGCCATGATGCCCCGCCGGGCGGAAATCCCGTCCCGGGCCAGCCGCTCCAGCAGTTCCTCCCGCCCGAGGGCGAAGCCTGGCATCACTTCGAACCAGAAGGACTGGAAATTGCTGGTGCCGTACAGGGGGTCCTGGCTGAAGCGCAGTCCCTCGACCCCGGCCAGCGCCTTCCGGTAGGCGGCGGCGATTGCCCGGCGCCGGGACACCGCTTCGCCCAGCCGGTCCAGCTGTACAAGCCCGACGGCGGCCTGCATGTCCGTCATCCGGTAGTTGAAGCCGATCTCCTCGTACTCCTCCGCAGGTGCCAGGACGGTGGCGTGCCGATCGTTCGCCGAGACGCTCATGGCGTGTTCGCGGAGCTTCCGGGCCCGGTCCGCCCAGGCCGCGTTTTGGGTGGTCAGCATCCCGCCTTCCCCGGTGGTGAGGATTTTGCGGGGGTGGAAGGACCAGGCGGCGAGCTCGGCGCCTGCCCCCACCGGCCGGCCACGGTATGTGGAGCCCGCCGCGCAGGCTGCGTCCTCGATGACGGTGATACCCAATCCGTCACAGAGGGCGCGGATCGGATCCAGATCGACCGGCATGCCGCCCTGGTCGACCACAATCACGGCGCGGGTGGCTGGAGTCAGGGCGGCGGCGAGCGTCCGTACGGACACGTTCCCGGTGTCCGGCTCGACGTCGGCAAAGACCGGCCTGGCGCCGACGTAGGTGACCGCGTTCGCGGTGGCGATGAACGAGAGGGACGGCACCACGACGTCGTCGTGTGCTCCGATGCCGGCCACCTTCAGGGCCAGGTGCAAGGCTGTGGTGCAGTTGGAGACCGCGACGGCATAGCGGGCCTGCTGCGTGCCGGCGAAGGCCTCCTCGAAGCGCGCCACGCGGGGTCCCTGTGCCACCCAGCCGGAGGCGATCACTTCAGCTACTGCCTCGGCTTCCTCGGCCCCGAGCCAGGGCTTCATCACGTTGATCCGGCTCAGGGTGTGGTCCCGGCTGATAGTCACCGCGCACCTCCGACCCTGGCATCCGCGATCTCGGCGCGCAGCGGCCGCCACCAGTCGACCAGTTCGCGCAGCCCGTCCTCGAGGCCGGTTTCGGCGCTGAACCCGAGGTCGCGCCGGGCCGCTGCGGTGGCCGCCTGGCGCCGGACGACGCCGTTGACGGCCCGTTCGGGGCCGTGTTCCACATGGAGCTCCGAATCCATCGCCCGCAACAGCGCCTCTGCCAGTTCCAGCAGGCTTGTCTCGGCACCGCTGGCGACGTTGTACACGCCCTCGACCACCCCGCTGCCCGCGGCCAGGATATTGGCCCGGGCCACATCCCTCGTGTGGACGAAGTCCATGGTCTGCTGCCCGTCGCCGAAGATCAGCGGCGGCAGCCCGTCCTCGATGCGTTCCATCCAGCGGACCAGGACCTCGGTGTACAGGCCATGGACGTCCATCCGGGGCCCGTAGACGTTGAAGTAGCGCAGCAGCACATAATCCAGGCCGGACATCGCACGGAAGCTGCGGGCCATGGCCTCGTTGAAGGACTTGGCTGCGCCGTAAAACGTGTCGTTGTTGTGGTGGTGATGGCGTTCCGACGTCGGGAAGGTCTCGGCCATGCCGTAGACCGAGGCGCTGGAGGCCGCCACGAGCTTGCCGACCCGCTGGGCGGACGCGGCCTCGAGCACGTTGAACGTCCCGTCGACCAGCACCTCGAGGGCCAGCCGGGGTTCCTCGGCGCACTGGGTGATCCGGATGGCGGCCTGGTGGAAGATGATGTCCTTGCCGCGGCTCAGGTCGTGGACCAGGTCCCGGTCGCGGAGGTCCCCCTCGACGAGGTGGACCCGTCCGCTGGCAATGGCCGGGTCGAGGTTGGCCCGCCTGCCGCGGACCAGGTTGTCCAGCACGTCGATCCTGCCGGCTCCGGCGTCGAGCAGATGGTCCACAACGGTGGAACCGATGGTCCCCGCCCCGCCGGTGACCAGTACCTGTGCACCCTGCAGCATACTCATGAGCTGACCTCCAGCTTCGCTTCATTGCCGACGACGATGCTGGCCTTCCCGTCCGCGCTGAGGCTGTCGCTGACGGCCTCCAGCACGGACAGCACCCGGAGGCCGGACGCGCCGGAAGTCCGTGCGGGCCGCTGCTGCCGGATGCTGTTGGCGAATTCCGCCACCATCTGGCCCAGCGCCTCATGTTCGGGCAGCGCGGGCGACCAGGTGTCACCCAGCCGGTAGGAGATAGCCGAGGCGGTCCGGTCGGCCGCGGACCGCGACTGCCGGTCCAGGCTGACTCCGCGGTCGTAGACACTGAGCCGCTGTTGGGGATTCAAGTCATCCCAGACCAGGGTGCGCCGGGACCCACCGACCACCAGCTGGCGGATCTTGGTCGGGCTCAGCCAGTTCACGTGGACATGGGCCATGGCGTCGTTGGGCAACGCGAACGTCAGGTGACCGATGCAGGCACGGCCGGTGCCCAGGGGATCCGCGCCGTGCGCCGCAACCTCCACCGGCCGCAGCCCGTCGGGAAGGATGAAGTCGAGGATGGACAGGTCATGCGGGGCGAGGTCCCAGAAGACATCCACGTCCGGCTGCACCAGTCCCAGATTGATCCGGACCGAATCGATGAAAAGAATGTCGCCGAGCGACCCGTCGGCGATCAGTTCCCGGATCTTCAGCACGGCCGGGGTGTAGCAGTAGGTGTGGTCCGCCATCAGGACCAGCCCCCGTTCGTCCGCTTCCTCAACCATCTCGAGTCCGCGGAGCCGGCTGTCGGCAAGTGGCTTCTCGACCAGCACGTGCTTGCCTGCCTGCAGCGCCGTCAGGGCGATTCCGTGGTGGGTGTGGGCCGGCGTCGCGATCGCTACGGCGTCGACGTCGGCCAGGTCCAGCAGTTCGTCGACGGAGCTGAAAACGGGAACCCCGCCCTGGGCCGCGGCGAGCTTGGCGGCCCGGCGCCGGTCAAGGTCCACGATTCCAGCCAGCTCCCAGTCGGGACTGGCGTTGAAGTTGCGCGCCAGGTTAGGCCCCCAGTAGCCCGCACCGATGACGGCTGCCCGCAGCGGCACGGCGTCCGCCGCCGGGTTCCGGCCGCGGGAGTACCCCGAACGTGTTTCATTCATTGTGTGTCCTCACTCCGTTAGTACGCGCCCGCAGGCATGCACATAGCCCTAAAAGTGCGCCACATGATGATGACGTCACCCATGATCGACCAGTTTTCGACGTAGTAGAGATCCAGCCGCACGGCCTCATCCCAGGGCAGGTCCGAGCGGCCGTTGACCTGCCACAGCCCGGTAATGCCCGGTTTGATCAGCAGCCGGCGGTGCGTGTGCCGCTCGTAGCGGCCCACCTCGCGCTGCAGCGGCGGGCGGGGTCCGACCAGGCTCATTTCGCCCGACAGGACGTTCCAGAACTGCGGCAGTTCATCCAGCGAATACCGGCGCATCCAGCGTCCGCAGCGGGTAACCCGGGGATCGTTGTGCATCTTGAACAGAACGCCGGCGCCGTCGTTTTGCCCCCCAAGCCCAGCCAGCGCGGCCTCGGCATCTGTGACCATGGACCGGAATTTCAGCATCCGGAACGGTTTTCCGGCCTTGCCCACCCGCTCCTGCCTGAACAGGACAGGACCGGGGCTGTCGCGTTTGACGATGACCGCCAGGACGAGAAAGAGCGGCGACAGCAGCGTCAGGGCAACCGCGGCCACCGCAATGTCCAGGAGCCGTTTGAAAGCATGCTTGGCGCCGCTGTACCGGGGCACATCCACGTGCATCAACGGCAGGCCCTCCACCGGCCGCCAGTGGATCCGGGGCCCGGCCACGTTGGTCAGGGACGAGGCGAGCACCAGTTCCGCTTTGTGCTCCTCCAGCCCCCAGCCCAGTTCGCGGATGTACTGGTTGCCGCCGGGTACCGGGCCGGCCACGATGACCGCCTCCGCCCCGCAGCGGCCAACCGTCCGGACGACGTCATCGGTGGAGGAGAGGACCGGCACCCGGCGGCCGTCGACGTCGAACGACGTCCCCCGCCGCCCGCCGAGCAACGACACACCCAGGATCTCGTAGACGGCGCCCGACTTCTTGGCAATCCGCTTGAGCACGTAGCGCACGTCCTCGGCCTGGCCAATGACAATCGCCCTGACGAGGTACTGCCCCAGGGACTGGCGCGCGTTGTACCAGCGGCGCGCAATCCAGCGGCTGCCCGGCAGCAGGATGAGTCCCAGCGGGAGTGAGACCAGGTGGAACGCCGACGCCGGCTGGACGCGGAACGCCACGAGGCCAACAGCGAGCAGCCCGAAGACCGCGCCGCTGGCAGCGGCGACCCGCTTGTACTCGCTGGTCCCGGCTCCCAGGATTTTCGGGTCCCTCGTGCGGTAGAGACCCAAGGCCGCAACCCACATCGCGCCGAGGATCCCGCCGATGAAAGCTGCGTTGAGGTCAGCGGGGCTTCCGGCAAAGGGCTGGCCGCCATCGAAGCGGACGAGGAATCCAACGACGACGCAGACGACGACCAGCAGGGCATCTGTGCCACGCAGGAGTCGGCGCAGGAACCGCGCCCATTCCCGGCCGGAGAGCCTCGCCGGGGCCGTTGTGGTGGCGGGTGTGGCTGCGGGCAGCCCCGGAGCGTCAGCCGTGGTGCGTCCCGCGGTGGTCCGCAGCCGGGGGACAAAGGTTGCGGGAGCGGCGTGGGATGCGTGGGACGTGTGCACGGCGTGGGATGCGTACGCGAGGTCTGCCACCGTCCCACCGGTGGGGGCGGCGGTGTGTCCCGGGCTGTGGAGGGTCAGGCCGAGCGGCACGCCCTCCGTCCGCGGCGTCACCGGCACCCTTTCGGGCACGCGGTCCGCGGGCCGGCGGACGCTACGTCCGCACAAATTATGGATGTTCGGTCATTCGGCCGAACATCCGGGGCGACAACGAACCAGCGTGCCATTGCGGCTCCCTCCAAAAGGCAATTGGCTGCATCGTTTGATGCCTGAGCCAATCCAAGTTGGTAGGGGATACCCCGGTCACGAGTGGTTGATACTTGCCTTTGCGAACCACCCTTCGGGGCCTTGCCCGGGTAGTACTTGCTACCCGGACGCGGCCGCCCCGCGCTGGCACCGGAAATCGGGAGGCAAGTATCGCCGAACGCCGCCGGAGGGTATTTTAGCTGGTCATACGGATCTTCAGGGCATCCCGCTCGACGGCAACGGCGAGATGCGTTCCGGTGCCGAGGTGGTCACCGTCCAGCTGGAACTCCTGTTCGTGCTCCAGGGTGATTTCGGCGGACGTGCCCTGGAAGTATTCCACCGATTCGGTCTCGCGCTTGTTCCGGCCAAAGATCCCGGCGACAACCCCCAGCCAGCCAAGCCGCCCGTGCGGGGCCAGGATCAACAGGTCCAGCGCGCCGTCGTCGACCTTGGCGTCCGGGAAGATTTCGACCCCGCCCATGATCCGGCCGCAATTGCCGATCATGACGCTGCGGATCCTGCGGCGGACCGGTTCCCCGCCGTCCACGCTGATCCTCGCCTTGACCGGTTTGCCGGGGAGCTTGCGGATGCCGGCCTCAACGTACGCGAGCCAGCCCATGCGGTCCTTCAGCGCGTCCACGGTATCGGCCATGATGGCGGCGTCGTACCCGAGGCCGGCCATCACCAGGAACACCTGTTCCTCGTCCGAGTGGTCCAGGGTTGCCTTGACGACATCGATGGCCCGGTCGCTGCCGTTGAGCACGTCGTAGCAGGCGGAGACCGGATCGGTGATGTCCACGCCGAGGTTGCGGGCCAGGAGGTTTCCCGTTCCCAGCGGCACGAGTCCCAGGGGCGTTCCGGTTCCGGCGAGCACCTCTGCGACGCAGCGCACGGTGCCGTCGCCGCCGGCGGCGATCACGACGTCGACCCCCGCCTCCAGCGCCTGGCGTGCCTGGCCCGTTCCCGGGTCTTCGACCGTGGTTTCGAGCCAGAGCGGCTCGGCCCAGCCCTGTGTTTCACAGAGCCGGAGGACCGCGCCCTGGAGCGCCGGGCCACCGGATTTGGCAGGGTTGATGACCACGGCGGCGCGCCTGGGCTGAGTATTGCCCTCAGTCGCGGTGTGGCTGTCAGGCGCGGAATTGTTCTCTGGCATGGCGTCCTTCGAGGGCAGGGTGGCGTGGGGTGTCCCGGATTGAAATCCTAGCGGGATTCCGCGCGTAACTTCCGCAGCCGGGACGCGAACCGTGGACGTCCGCCCGCCACGGTCACTAGACTGGCCATGCTCAACTACTGGAGCCTGCCGGCGTATGCCAACTGCCGGGCGGGCCGCCTGTCCGGATCAGCCTGGCAGGACGCGCTCCAGGGGGCGGGAAGCGGGAGCACATGTCCGAAGCACAGGAGAACTACTCGGCTGAGGCCGAGGCGTCCAGCATGGATCCCCATGATTGGGGCCGGGCCATGGCGCTGGCAGTCACGCGGCTGGCAGAGCAGATCGCCCCGGCGGACAGCGAGGACATCCATGCCTCGCTCGTCGGCAAGGACCTCTACCTGAAAATCCGCGACGACGATGCAGGGGTCACCATCACGGTATCCACCGCGCCGGTGCAGGGCCCTTCCAGCTGAGGGCAGCTAGCGTCCGGAGGTCAGGTCCGCGGAGATGAGTTCCGCGGTGGCCACTGTGGCCTCGCGCACCGAGTCCAGGTAGGCCTCCGGGTCCGGCCGGCTCGCAACCGACTGGGCCTGCAGGGACACGTTGATGGCGGCGACCACCTTGGGGCCGTCGTGGACCGGCGCGGCGATGGACATCAGCCCGGGCTCCAGCTCCTGGTTCAGCAGGCACCAGCCCTGGGCCCTGACCCGGGCCAGCTCCGCCAGCAGCCCCTCCCGCGTTCCGATGGCCAGCGGCGTCAGGGGCCGGATTTCCGTCCCGGCAAGGTACTCCTGCAGTTGGGCGGGCGGCAGGGCCGCGAGCAACACCCTGCCCATCGAGGTGGCGTACGCCGGGAAGCGGGTGCCGACGGTGATGCCGACGGTCATGATCCGGCGCGTCGCCACGCGGGCGATGTAGGCGATGTCCGCGCCCTCCAGGACGGCAGCCGACGTCGACTCCCCCAGATCGAGGGACAGCTCCTCGAGGTGCGGCTGGGCGAGCTGTGGCAGCGACAGACCGGACAGGTACGCGTAGCCGAGCTGCAGCACCTTGGCTGTCAGGGCGAAGATCTTGCCGTCGGTGCGGACGTAGCCCAGCTCCACGAGGGTGTACAGGAACCGCCGGGCGGTGGCCCGGGTCAGGTCCGTCCGGGCCGCCACCTCGGTCAGCGTCATCTTCGGGTGGTCCGTGTCGAAGGCGCGGATCACGGCCAGGCCGCGCGCCAGCGACTGCACATACTGGTCACTGGCCGCTGGCGCGCCACTGGTCCTGGCGCCCTTTGCTGCGTCAATCATTCCCATGCCTCTCGGTCCCGCACCACTTTATCCGTGCAGGCGGATTCTCAGTTTCCGACGGCGGTCGCGGCCCTGAGCGGCACCGGAACCATTTCCTGCAGCTCCTCGAGCGTGCAGCCGAAGGTCTCGCGGACCTCCACGCCGTGCGGGCCGGTCAGGAAGACGGCCTTGTCCGTGTAGACCCGGGTCACGCAGCCGATGCCGGTGAGCGGGTAGCTGCATGCCTCGACGAGCTTGGAAACGCCGTCGCGGGTCAGGAGGGTCATCATGACGAAGACGTCCTTGGCGCCAGTGGCGAGGTCCATGGCCCCTCCCACGGCCGGGATCGCATCCGGGGCGCCCGTGTGCCAGTTGGCGAGGTCGCCGGTGGCGGAGACCTGGAAGGCCCCGAGCACGCAGATGTCCAGGTGCCCGCCGCGCATGATCGCGAAGGAGTCGGCGTGGTGGAAGTAGGACGCGCCGGGAAGTTCGGTCACCGGGATTTTTCCGGCGTTGATGAGGTCGCCGTCGATCTGGTCCCCGGTGGCTTCCGGGCCCATGCCCAGCATCCCGTTCTCGGTGTGGAGCGTGATGTTCTGCTCCGGCTCGAGGTAGTTGGAGACCAGGGTGGGCTGGCCGATGCCGAGGTTCACGAAGGAGCCGGGCTTGATGTCCCGGGCCACGAGGCGGGCCAGGTCATCGCGGCCCAGCGGCTTGTCGGATGTCTGAATGCCCGCGTGGCTGTTGGACTGGCTGCTCATCTCAGGCCACCTTCACAATGCTGTTGACGTAAATTCCGGGGGTCACGATAACCTCCGGATCAAGGCCGCCCGTGGGGACGATCTCGGACACCTGGACGACGGTGTGTTTGGCCGCGGCGGCCATAATCGGGCCGAAGTTCCGGGCGGTCTTGCGGTAGACAAGGTTGCCTTTGCCGTCGGCTTTGAGCGCCTTGATGAGTGCGACGTCGGCGTGGATGGGGGTTTCGAAGACCTGGCCGCGGCCGTCGAGGATGCGGGTTTCCTTGCCTTCGGCCAGCATGGTGCCGTAGCCGGTGGGGGTGAAGAAGCCGCCGATCCCGGCGCCCGCGGCGCGGATCCGTTCGGCCAGGTTGCCCTGCGGGACGAGTTCCAGTTCGATCTCACCGGCGCGGAACCTGGCGTCGAAGTGCCAGGAGTCGGACTGCCGCGGGAAGGAGCAGATCATCTTCTTCACCCGGCCTTCCTTGATCAGCAACGCGAGGCCCTGGTCGCCCTGGCCGGCATTGTTGTTGACCACGGTGAGGTCCGTCGCGCCGCAGTCCATCAGCGCGTCGATGAGTTCGAACGGCTGGCCGGCGTTGCCGAAGCCGCCGATCATGACGGTGGATCCGTCCTTGATGCCGGCGACTGCCTCGCCGACGCTGTCTACGAAGTTCAGCATGTCCTAACCCTTTACTGTGCTGGTGGCGGTTGCCGTGACGTTTTCGAGGACGACGGCGAGGCCCTGGCCGACGCCGATGCAGATCGCGGCGACGCCCCAGCGTTCACCGGAGGCCTGCAGGGACCGGGCCAGGGTCCCCAGGATCCGGCCGCCGGAAGCGCCCAGCGGGTGTCCCATGGCGATCGCCCCGCCGTGCCGGTTCACGATGGCGGGGTCGATGCCCCAGGCGTTGATGCAGGCCAGGGACTGCGCGGCGAAGGCCTCGTTGAGTTCGACGGCGCCGACCTGGTCCCAGCCGATCCCGGCTTTCGCGAGGGCCTTGTTCGCGGCCTCCACGGGGGCGTAGCCGAAGAACTGCGGATCGTTCGCGTGCGCGCCGCGGCCCGCGATGCGGGCCAGCGGTTCCAGGCCGAGCAGGCCGGCGGCGTTCTCGGATCCCAGCCACGCCGCGGACGCGCCGTCCGAGAGCGGGGAGGCGTTCCCGGCGGTGACGGTGCCGTTGTCGGTGCGGAACACGGTCTTGAGGCCGGCGAGCTTTTCGGCCGAGGACCCGGCGCGGATGCCCTCGTCCCGGACCAGGCCGGTGCCAGGGACCACGGTGACGAGGTTGTCGTAGAAGCCCTCGTCCCAGGCCGCGGCGGCGAGGTTGTGGGAGGTGGCCGAAAACTCGTCCTGCGCGGCCCGGGTGATCCCGTATTTTTCGGCCAGCCGTTCGGTGGCTTCGCCCAGGGACACGGTCCAGTCCGGGTCCATGGCCTGGTTTACCAGGCGCCAGCCCAGGGTGGTGGAGACCAGGGTCATGTCCCCGGCCGGGTAGGGCTTCTCGGTCTTGGGCAGCACCCAGGGGGCGCGGGACATCGATTCGGCCCCGCCGATCAGCATCAACTCCGCGTCGCCGGTGTTGATCTGCCGGGACGCGATGATCGCCGCGTCCAGCGAGGACCCGCACAGCCGGTTCACCGTGGTGCCCGGGATCGAGACCGGCAGGCCGGCCAGGAGCGTGCCCATCCGGGCGATGTTCCGGTTCTCCTCGCCCGCGCCGTTGGCGTTGCCGAAGACGACCTCGTCGATCCGCTCGATGTCCAGCGCCGGGGCGCGCTTCACGATCTCGCCGATCACGTGGGCGGCAAGGTCATCCGGGCGGACCCCGGCGAGCCCGCCGCCGAACTTCCCGAACGGGGTCCTGACGGCATCGTAAAGATAAGCCTGGTTCATGATTTCCTCTAATTTCCGTCTGAGAATCCCAACTAGCCAGCAGATAAGGCCCGTTCTGAGGGCTCAAAACGGCCCCTGCTGCCAGCTAGTTGGGAGGGGTGGCTGCGTCAAGCGCTGTGTTGTCCATTTCATGGAACACCTGCTGGGCGGTCTTGAAGGCGGTGTTGGCGGAGGGAACCCCGCAGTAGATGGCGGTCTGCAGCAGGATTTCCTTGATCTCGTCCCTGCTCAGGCCGTTGGTGATGGCGGCGCGGAGGTGCATGGCCAGTTCTTCCCAGTGGCCGTGGGCCACCATCGCGGTGATGGTGACCGCGGAGCGCATCTGCCGGGTTAGTCCCGGGCGGGTCCAGATGCCGCCCCAGGCGATCCGGGTGATCATGTCCTGGAAGTCCTCGGTGAAGGAGTCCTTGTTGGCGTTGGCGCGGTCGACGTGCGCGGCGCCCAGCACCTCGCGGCGGACCACCATGCCGCCGTCGTAGATCTCCTGGCTGGTGGCGTCCGGCCGGACGACTCCATGCCGTTCCAGGCCGGTCCGCTCGGGGCCGGTATGCTCGGGGCCGGTCACTTGGCCGCTCCCCCGGACTCGGTCCAGGTGATCAGGGTCCGCAGCAAGTCGGCAACGTGGCCGGGTGCCTCGAACGGCGCCAGGTGTGCCACGCCTTCCAGGCTCACTGCACTCGCAGTGCCGCCGCCGGCGGTGATCCCTTCGACGATCGCCTCGGCGACGGACGGCGGTGCGACGCTGTCCTCCACGCCCGCGATGGCCTGGGTTGGAACGCTGATGCTGCCGAGTTCGTCCCGGACGTCATAGGCGGCGAGGGCTTCGCAGCAGAAGGCGTAACTGAAGCGGTCGGCGTCGCGCAGGCTGTGCAGCAGCCGGCCGCTGAGTTCCGGCTGGCGCTCCATAAAGCCGGGGCCGAACCAGCGCTGCGCCGAGCCCTGGATCATCACGGGCGTTCCCTGTGTGCGGACGGTCTCCGCGCGTTCCAGCCAGCCTTCGGGGGTGCCGAGCTTGGCACCGGTGCACTGCACGGACAGGCTCTTGAGCCGTTCACCGTGCTTGATGCCCAGCTGCAGCCCGGTGGCGCCGCCCAGCGAAACACCGGCGTAGTGGAATCTCGCTCCGGGGGCGATCGAATCAACCAGCTCGATGACGGCGTCCGCCAGTTCGGCGACCGTGAACGCCGCCGTCGCGGCCGGCGAGATGCCGTGGCCCGGCAGGTCCCAGGCGACGACGTCGACGTCGTTCCCGAGCAGGGCGCCTGCCTGGCTCCACAGCAGCGTGGACGTCCCCAGGGACGGACCCACCACAAGGAGGGGTTTGTCCCCCAGCGGGCGCTGGGGCGAGAGCAGTACTGCCTTTACTGTAGGTCTAGCCACGGGAGGCTCCGTTCAGGTCGAGGGTCGGTGATGGGTTGTGGGTTCCGGCGACGGTTCTTGTGTCGGTGACGGTGTTGGTGTCGGTGACACTGGCGCTGTAGTCCGGGTAGGCCGCGAGGATGCGGCGGGAGATTTCGGCGGCCTGGCCGAGGTAGTTGGCCGGGTCGAGCAGTTCCTCCAGCCGGGCGCCGGAGAGCAGCTCCGCCGGGACGGCGGCGCGGAGCAGCCGCCGGTACGTGCTGGCCTGTTCGTCGGCAGGGACCTGGAGCGTCTGGTCCACGACGGACTGCAGCCGCTGTTTGCCGTCAGCGCTGTTCTTATCCGCGACGTTCCCCGCCAGGAGGGGTGCGACGGCGGCCGTGACGGCTTCGCTGAGCAGCAGGGGTCCGGAAAGATCCAGGTTGCGACGCATGGCCTCGGGGAAGACCTGCAGGCCTTCGGCGAGTTCGCGGAGCTGCACGGCGGCGCCGAGGCTGAGGCGGAGGAGCTGGCGGAGGGCCGGCCATTCGCTGTGCCAGGCACCGTCGGGGCGTTCGTCGTTGAAGTTGGCGGCGGCCAGGTGCAGCTGCACGGCCTGGCCGGGCGCCTGCAGGGCGGCGCTGCGGACCAGCACGGACAGCACCGGATTCTGCTTCTGCGGCATGGCCGAGGACCCGCCGCGGCCGGCGGCGCGGGGTTCGGCGAGTTCGGCGACCTCAGGGCGGCTGAGGAACAGCACATCGGAGGCAATCTTGCCCGCAGCGTCGGTCACGGCGGCCAGGGCGTCGCCGAGGGACGTCACCGCCAGCCGGTTCGTTTGCCACGGCGCCGGGACTGCGGCGAGGCCGAGTTCCGCGGCGAGACTGTCGGAGAGCTCAAAGGGGGTGCGGCCCGAGCCCGCCGCCAGCACGGTGCCGGCCGCGAGGGTTCCGGCAGCTCCCCCGGTCTGCACCGGGAATTCCAGGGCCTCGAGCCGGCGCGCGGCGGCGGCGAGCCCGTGGAACCATTGGGCCGCCTTGAGCCCGAAGCTGAACGGCAGGGAGTGCTGGGTGAGGCTTCGGCCGACGCACAGGGTGTCCGCATGGAGTTCGGCGAGTGCGGCAAGCGCCGCCGTCGTTGCCTTGACCTCGGTGAGCAGTCCCGTGACCGCATCCCGGCACAGCAGCATGAGCGCCGTGTCGAGGACGTCCTGGCTGGTCAGCGAGGTGTGCACGGCTTTCACCGCACCGATACCGGCCAGGTCCAGGGCCTTGACGTGGCCGCGGAGATCCGCCAGCAGCGGGATCACCGGGTTGGCGCCACCCTGGGCGCGCACGGCAATGTCCGCGACGTCATAGCGGCCCACCTCGGCGGCGGCGGCGACCACCGCGGCCGAGCCGGCCGGAGCGAGGGCTGCCTGGTCCAGGACTGCAGCCCAGGCGGCCTCGACCCGGAGAATGGCGGCAAGGACGGCCCGGTCCCCGGTCAGCGCCGCCACGAACGGCGACGCCGACACGGGGCTCAGGAGGCCGACGTCGCCCTGCACGCCGCCCCCCGTCGCTCCGCTGGTTTCGCGGGAGGTCACGTCGAGGCGCCCTCGAAGTCGAGGAACACGGTCTCGCCCTCGCCCTGGAGACGGATGTCCCACGTCAGCCCGCCGTCGGCGTCGCGGCGTGCGATCAGCGTCTTGCGGCGGTCCGGGTCCAGCGAGGACAGCAGCGGATCCGCGACCAGCGCCTCCTCGTTCTCCGGCAGGTAGATCCGGGTGAAGAGCCGGTTCATCAGGCCGCGGGCGAAGACCGCGACGGAAATGAACGGGGCCGCGCCCTCCTCGGTGGGGCCGGGGTTGACCGTGGTGAACGTGAAGACGCCGGTGTTGCCCACGGCGCTGCGGCCGAAGCCGGTGAACGTGTAGCCGTCCCGCACGAGCGAACCTGTGTGGTGCGGAACGCTGCCCTCGGCGTCCGGTTGCCAGATCTCCAGGATCGCATCCGGGATCGGGTGTCCGGCGCCGTCGTACACGGTGCCCTGGAGCCGGATGGAGCCCGGCGTGCCCGGCGCCAGCAGCTCGCGGTCCTTGGTGTAGGGCAGTGCGTAGCCGTAGAACGGACCCACTGTCTGGCCGGGTGTCGGGGTGAGTTTACTCATGCTGGCCCTATTCATTCTCGTCTCCTGCTGCGCCTAATGCCTCGTTCTCGGTCCAGGTCCGCTTCGACCCGGTCAGGACGATGTCCCAGTTGTATGCCAGCGCCCATTCGGGCTTGGTCTGCTCGTGGTTGTAGGTGGCCACGAGCCGGTCCCGGGCGTCCTGGTCCACGATCGACTGGTAGATCGGGTCCAGCGGGAAGAGCTGGTCCCCGGGGAAGTACATCTGGGTGACGATCCGCTGGGTGAATTCCTGCCCGAACAGGGAGAAGTGGATGTGGGCCGGGCGCCAGGCGTTGAGGTGGTTCTTCCACGGGTAGGCGCCGGGCTTGATGGTGGTGAAGCTGTAGGAGCCGTCGGCGCCCGTGATGCAGCGGCCGACGCCGGTGAAGTTGGGGTCCAGCGGGGCCGGGTGCTGGTCGCGCTTGTGGATGTAGCGGCCGGCGGAGTTCGCCTGCCAGATCTCCACGAGCTGGCCGGCGACGGGACGGCCGTCGCCGTCGAGCACACGGCCTGACACGACAATCCGTTCGCCCAGCGGCTCGCCGTTGTGCTGGATGGTCAGGTCCGCTTCCAGCGCGTGCACGTCCATGTGCCCGAACGCCGGAGAGTAGAGCTCGATGGTTTCCGGGTCCGCGTGGTGCAGGTCCTTGGTGGGGTGGCGCAGGACGCTGCTGCGGTACGGCGCATAGTCCAGCCGGGGCTGGATCTCTGCCGGGGCACCGTTCTTGAGCGCCTGCGCGTAGGCCTCGCCGATGGCCTTCATCTCGGCACTGAGGTCCGCCTGCGACTCTGCGGCGGCGTCCAGGGGAGCATACGTCTTCGGTGCTGCCTCCGTGGTTTCGTCGGACACGTCCTCGGTGAGCGGATCCGCGTTGTAGATCTCAAGGTTGATTTCTTCAGGCACAGCAGCCTCCTTTCGTTGGGTGTTGATGGTGGTTGTGGGTTGTTGCCGGGCCGTTCAGGTAGTGAGGTTGAGCTGGTGCCGGTGGTCGTACTGGACGGCGTGCCGCACCGGGGCGTTCGGCGCCCCGTAGCCGTCGTAGGTTCCGCGACGCTCCACCATTTCGAAGAACACGCTGCCCACGGTGGCGGTGTACAAGTGCAGGAACTCGCCGTCGGCATCGCGGTCGTACACTTCCGCGTACGGCTGGGGTTCCAGGGCCAGGGCGCTGGTGTAGAAGAGGACGGCTTCGTCGAAGTGCTGCCAGGGCTGGGCCAGGTTGACGTGGTCAATTGCGGCGCTCTGCCCGGCTGCCGGGCCGGGAGCCGGGGCTGCCATTCCCTCGCCGAATTCGCGGGTCCACACGGCAGTTCCGTCGGGGCTGCCCTGGCACAGGAAGATCTCGGTGGAGTCCGGGGCGGCGAAGCCCTGGAAGATTTCCTCGTCGGCCTGGCTCTTGCGCGGCACGGCAGGGGCCTTGAGCTGCTGGGCCCGGGCCGCGGCGATCACGGGGGAACCGACGTCGAAGCCCAGGGCGGAAATTGCAGGTGCCATGGCGGCCTGGGAGTCGCGGGATTCCTGGGAGGAGTCTTCGTTGATGATCACGCGGGCGTGGCCCATGGTCCACAATTGCACACTCTTGGTCCGGTGGCGCCCGTTGAACGCGAACCCCAGCTGGCCCAGCAGGGTTTCCAGTCCTGCGGTGTCCGCGGCCCTGACCTCGGCGAAGTTGAAGCCGGCCGGCTCGGCCACCTGCGGGAGCGTGGCCAGTTCCATCGGGTAACGGCGGCGGCCGGCCGTGCGGGTACCGGCGCCGGCGGCGCCGTTTTCGGCGGCTGGAGCCGCGTCCAGCCATTTGGCGGCCTGCTCCTCGAGCCAGATCAGCGACCGAATCGCATCCACGGCGGTGCGTTCGACGTCGGACTGGCGGAAGACGTCGTTGAAGACCCCCAGGGACACCGGGCCGGTGTAGCCGGCCCGGACCACGTGGCCGAGGAATTTGGCGAGGTCGAACTGCCCTTCGCCCGGGAAGACGCGGTAGTGCCGGCTCCAGGACAGCACGTCCATGGACAGCTTGGGCGCATCGGCCACCTGGACGAAGAAGATCTTCTCCGGGTTGAAGGCCTCGATCGGGGCGGTGTCCCAGTCGCGGGAGAGGATGTGGAAGGAGTCCAGGCAGGTGCCGAGGTTGGGGTGGTCCACCGTTTCCACGAGCCGGTGGGCGTGCTCGTAGTCGTTGACGTATTTTCCCCAGGCCAGTGCCTCGTCGGCCACCTTAACCCCGTGGTCCTGGGCGAGCGCGGCGAGCTGTTCGGCCCGGAGTCCGTCGTCGTCAATGCTGGCGGTGGCAACGTTGGAGCAGACCAGGATGGTGTCCATGCCGAGGCGGGACATGAGCCGGAACTTGGCCTCCGCCCGGCGCAGGTTGGCGGCGAGCACGTCCCCGGGCACACTGTCGAAGTCGCGGAACGGCTGGTAGAGATCCAGGCCCAGTCCCAGGTCGGCGGCCATCTTGCGGACGTCCTCGGGGCTCAGCGGGGACGTGACGAGGTCCTGTTCGAAAATCTCCATCCCGTCGAAACCCGCGCTGGCGCAGGCCTGCATTTTTTCCCGCAGCGTGCCGGAGAGGCAGACGGTGGCGATTCCGGTGCGCATCAGGCGGCCACCTCTTCGGCGGCGACGAGTGCCAGGAAGTGCGCGCGCATCCGGTCGGCGTCGGCCTCGAGGCCGGTGAAGATCCGGAAGGCGTCGGCGGCCTGCCCCACGGCCATCCGACCGCCGTCGAGCACGTCGCAGCCCTTCGCCCGGGCCTCGCGGATCAGTCGGGTCTCGATCGGGCGGTACACAATGTCCGCGACCCAGTGCCGCGATTCCACCAGGGACATGTCCAGCGGGACGCCGGGGTGGGCGGCCATGCCCACCGGGGTGCAGTGCACCAGGCCGTCGGCCAGCGGCATCAGCTGCGGCAGCTCCGCCGTCGTCCGGGCGGTGACCAGCTGGTCCGGGAAGAAGCCGGCCAGTTCGGCGGCGCGCGCCGCGCAGCGGGCAGGATCGGTGTCCACCAGGTCCAGTTCGCGGACCCCGGCGGTGAGCAGGGCGTAGGCGACCGCGGAGCCTGCACCGCCGGCACCCAGCTGCACCACGCGGTTCAGCTTGGCACCCGGCAGGCCCGTGGCCAGGGCGGCCGCGAACCCGGAGAAGTCGGTGTTGTGGCCAATGAAGCGGCCGTCCCGGATGGTCACCGTGTTGACCGCGCCGAGGCGGCGGGCGTCCGGAGTGACCTCGTCAAGGTGTTCCAGGACCAGCTGCTTGCACGGGTGGGTGATGTTCAGGCCATTAAAACCCAGGCGGTAGGCGCCGGTCAGGAGCTCGCCGACGCTCTGGCCGGGGAGTCCCGGCTCGGTGAGGTCGATGGGGCGGTAGAGGTACCGCAGGCCCTGCACGTCGCCTTCGCGTTCGTGCATCAGGGGCGTAAGGGAGGGCATCACGCCATCGCCTATCAGTCCCACAAGATAGGACTCTGCTCGACTGCTCATCCCTATAGCTCCTTTGACAACGGCACTCGGCGGGCGGGGGCGCACGGGGCGCCGGCCGCCGGCCGGGTGATGGGGATTACATTACCGCAGTTGTTCACATGTTGCACGATTGTTCTACTAGCGAACAGAGTGTGACGGCCCTAGGCCGTCCGGCTCATCACTGGGGCAGCCGCGCGGACAGCTCTGCCGCCGCTGCCTGGAGCAGCGGGACCAACTCCCGGCGAGCACGCGTTCCAGCGCCGCGCGCCGCTCGGCAAAGGGCCGCCCGGTGAGGTCCTCGTTGTCGAGGGCCAGCAGGTCAAACGCGACAAAACTCGCCGGGGTTTCTTGGGCCAGCAGCCGGACCCGGCTTGCGGCGGGATGGATCCGTTGCTGCAGCGCCTCGAAGTCGAGCCGGTCCCCGGCGGCGCCAACGAGGATGATCTCGCCGTCGAGCACGCAGCGCGGCGGCAGGTTTGCCTTTAGCGCCTCGACGAGTTCGGGGAAGTAGCGGGTCAGGGGCTTGCCGTTACGGCTGCCGATCTCCACGTCCCCGCCGTCGCGGAAAATAATGGAACGGAACCCGTCCCACTTCGGCTCGAACATCACCGGGCCAGGAGGCAGGGAACTCACGGCCTTCGCCAGCATCGGCGCGATCGGGGGCATCAGCGGCAGTTGCATGGGCCCCATTCTGGTCCCGCCATCCGCTGCCCGCCAGTGGACGCAGGCAGGGACGGCCGGGGACGGTTTTCCTCGACAACTGGCCGGCCGGCCCGGCGGGGTGCCGACGCCGGTAACGGCGCCGGCGCGGAACGCTTACCCGCCTCTTACCGCGCCGAAACGCGGCGGCAACATTCGCACACGACACTGGAAGTGCCGGCAAGAGCAGGCACCATTCTCCAGTCCGGGAGGCCCCGCCATGTTGAAGGAAGCCAAAGCCCATGTAACCCGCGTCCGCGCCCTGGAACAGCTGCACCGCGGCGACGAGATCGAGGCGCGCCTGAAGGTCGGCCCCAACTACGACGACGTTGTGATCCGCCGCGGCAGCGTCCAGGAAACCGCGCCGGGAATCGGCGTGGTGTGGATCATGGACCGGCAGTCCGGCACCCGGAAAGCCATCAACGCGGACGAATGCAGCCTTTGGCGGGTCGCCTGAGGCGGTGTTCGGGCGGGGCGCACCGTCCCCACCGCAGCGTTCGAGCGGGGCCGCGGGCGTAGTCAGTATGGACTGGCCGCGGTCAGGGGCGGCGCCAGGCGGCTCATCCTGGGTCCGGGCGCGCACGTGCGTATCCCCGCCACGCGCGCCCGGCCCGAGGGGGCCAGCAGTTCCGCCGTGATCGGGCCGTTTTCCCGTCTTGGCAGGAGCCTTGCTGGACGTTGGGGAGTGCCGGCAGGCAAAGCCTAGCCGCCGGCCACGGACTGGATGATCAGGACCTCCTGCCCCGGGGACACCTCCGTGGCCAGGCCCTGCAAGCGGCGGATTTCATTCCCGTTGACGTATATGTTCACGTAGCGTCGGACCGCCCCGGTCTCATCCCGCAACCGCCGCGACAGGGCGGGGTACTCCCCCGTCACCAGGTCCAGCAGCCCCTCCACCGTCACCGCCGTTGCGGCGGGGGCAGTCAGGAAGGCCTGCCCGCCGGCGAGTGTCTGGAGCACACTGGGCAGCACCACACTGATCCCGGCCACGGCGCCTCAGGCTTTCACGGCAGCGCCGGGCGCCGCGGCACCGGGGACGGGGGCCGGGGACACCGCCGCGGCACGCACGCACAACACGTCCGGCAGGTGCGAGGCCACTTCGGCGAAGTGTCCCCCCTCGTCGGCGCTGGCGTAGACGCTGCCGCCGCGTGTGCCGAAGTACACGCCGGCCGGCTCCGCCGCGTCGACGCAGGCGGCGTCCCGCAGTACGGCGTTGAACTCCGCTCCGGGCAGGCCATTGTCCAGGCGCTTCCAGCTCGCCCCGGCATCCTCGGTACGGTGGACCGCCAATTTCCCGTCCGGCGGGATCCGTTCGCCGTCCGCCTTGAGCGGGATGACCCAGGCGGTGCCGGACCGGCGCGGATGCGTGAGCATCACGAAGCCGAAGTCCGCAGGCAGGCCTTCCGCGATCGATTCCCAGCTCTCGGCGTCGTCGTCGCTGCGGTAGACGCCATGATGGTTCTGCGCGTAGAGGCGGCCGTCAACGGAAGCATCGGCGGCGATCTTGTGCACGCACTGGCCGAATTCGGGATTGGGGTCGGGCATAAAATAGGCCGAGATTCCCTTGTTGCGCGGCTCCCAGGAGCTGCCGCCGTCGAGCGAGCGGTAGACGCCGCCGGTGCTCATCGCGACGTGGACCTTCTCGCCCGAGTGATCGACGACAATCGAGTGCGCCGCGGCACCGCCGTAGCCGGCCCCCCATTCACTGCGGTGCGGGTGGTCCCAGAGTCCGCGGTTGAGTTCGAAGTGTTCGCCGCCGTCGGTCGACTTCCAGACCGAGATCGGTTCGCAGCCGGCCCAGACGACGCCGGGGCGGGACTCGGCGTCGGGGTGGATCTGCCAGATGCGTTCGAGGGCAGCATCCGTGCCCTCGGGGAAGCGGATGGCGCCCTGCTCGGGCTCGTTCCACGTTTCGCCCAGGTCATCAGAGTGGAAGACGGTGGGGCCCCAGTGCTCGGACCGGACACCAACCAGGATCCGGGTCCGGCCGTCCCGGGTGTCGATGCCGATGCTGGGGACTTCGCTCATCAGGAAATGCGGGCCCGACAGGGACCAGTCTTTGCGGTCCGGGCTCGTCGCCAGCCAGAGGCCTTTTTTGGTGCCGATCGCCAGGACATAACTCTCTGCGGTAGCCATGCCCCCCATGCAACCACCCCGGATAGATGGCCGCAATGGTTTTTCGCCGTTTGGTTTTGTCCTGCTTTTCAGTCCACGAATTCGGACTGCGTCTCGATGAAATCCCAGTCGGCGTCGGTCAGCACCCCGGAAACGTCAGCCGGGTGGGGGCCGCCGGCTTCGGCGATGCCTTGCAGCACGGGCAGCGGCAGCTCGGACGCGCGCAGGTTTTCCCGCAGCCACTCCTTGCTCGCCAGATCCAGATCCAGCCACCACATGAAGATTTCCACGGCGGTCACCCTTCCTCGGTTCCTCAACGTTAGGCCGCGTACAGGAGGTGTTCAAGGGGGGCCTGGCTTTAGCGGCTGGCGGGCCGGGAACACGTCCGCGGACCGGGCTCAAGACTGGGGAGTAAGCCCCTGTTCCTGCCACGGGTCGGGGGACACAATTGAGTATGTCCGCCGAACGCCCGAGTGCGCCACCTCCCCTCGTGGTCGGCGTGCTCCCGGGACAGAGCCCCGAAGTGCTGCAGACAGCTGGCCCGCTGGCCAGCAAACTCGCCACCGAGCTGATCTGCGCCTACGTGGATGAGGCCAGCTACCTCGTGGAGTGGGATCCGGCGCGGTCGGCACACCGGCTCTCCCTGCACCCGGACATCGACAACGCCGAGATCCGGGCCGTGACCCAGGAGCTGCGCACCAGCATCGGCCTGGCCTGCGACCCCCTCGGCATCCACTGGAGCCTGCGGACGCTGGCGGGGGATCCGGCCCGGGCGCTTGGCAAGCTGGCAGCCGAGACCGGTGCCGCAATGATCATCGTGGGCACACCGGAACCCGGTCTGGGACACCGGATTTCCGCCGCCCTCAACGGTTCGGTGGCCGCGTGGCTCAGCCACCACCAGGACCATCCGATCCTGATTGTTCCGGTCCGCGCCGCAGTCCACCACCGGACAAGGCATGGCTCCTGACGCGGTGTCGTGCTGCGGGCCGGCCAGACCGTCCCGCCTAACCGGGCCCCCGAAAGTAAAGTGAAAGTAGTTATTCGGGGTGCTGGCTTTCTCCGGCTACAGCCACGTAAGCTTGAAGGCGTAGGCTAGAGATCGACGGCCCACCCAAAGACTGCTCCGGAGTGCGTATCCCCCAATAACGCACTCCGGAGCTCTTTTGTGTCCGGACCTTTTCCCCACGCCTTCCCCACGCGCGCCATCCAAATACCCCCGCGGGGTACTTGTGCTATACCCCTAGGGGGTATATGTTGGACTCATGAAACAGCCCGAAGTCCCCGTTGTGGCACCCGCGGACACAGAGCCGCACCAACAGCACGGCTACGCATCCAACAAGGACAACTACCTGCGGCGGCTGAAGCGGATCGAGGGCCAGGTGCGCGGCATCGCCCGGATGGTCGAGGAGGACAAGTACTGCATCGACATCCTCACCCAGGTCGCCGCCGTCACTAAAGCGCTGCACGCCGTCAGCCTCGGGCTGGTGGAGGAACACATCGGCCACTGCGTCGTCGGCGCCGCTTCCGAACCGGACGCCGAGCTTCGGGCTGAAGCCATCGACTTCAAGGTCAAAGAGGCCACCGATGCCATCGGACGCCTGCTGCGGTAGCGGCAAGACCACCCACCACATCACCGGACTGATAAACCACGCGCGGTCCAACTACTAGGAGCAAGCCATGAGCACCGTTTCCACCACCATCAACGTGTCCGGCATGACCTGCGGCCACTGCGTGTCCTCAGTCAGCGAAGAACTCGAGTCCCTGGCCGGCGTCGAGAAGGTCGACGTCGACCTCAACTCCGGGGGCATCTCCACCGTCACCATCACGTCCACAGGCGCCCTGTCATCCTCCGAGATCGGCGAGGCTGTTGCCGAAGCGGGCTACCTGGTTGTGTCCAACGAGGCCTGAGCACCGCCATACCCGCAGCGCACAGCACCAGACAGACCGACAGACAGGGAATGCCGTGAGCAGAGAGCAACTGCTGGACCAACCCGGAACCCGGGTAATCGAGCTCGATATCGAGGGCATGACCTGCGCCTCCTGCGTCAGCCGCGTCGAACGCAAACTCGGAAAGCTCGACGGCGTCACAGCCACCGTGAACCTTCCCCTGGAATCGGCCCATGTCACAGTCCCCGCAGCCGTCACCGACGCCCAAATCACCGCCACAGTAGAGGCAGCCGGCTACAAGGCGACAGTGCGCGCCCCCAAGTACCCAGCCACGGTGATTGACCCCGGCGCCGTCAGGACGCCAGGTGGAACGGTCGATGTGGACGACCACAGCGGCGCCGCCGGGGGCATGCGGAAGCGTGCGTCTAAGCGAGGCACGAGCGAGCACGCGGAGCATGTGGCCGGTGGAGTCGCGGTTGGTGACCATCCGGCGTCGGCCGTAGCCGCCAAGCTCCGCCCGCGCCTGGCCGTCGCGGCCACCCTCACCATCCCGGTGTTCCTGATTTCAATGTTCCCCGCCTTCCAGTTCGCCAACTGGGGCTGGACAGCAGGATCCCTGGCCCTGCCGGTGGTCACCTGGGCCGCCTGGCCGTTCCACCGGGCCGCCGCCATCAACGCCCGGCACTTCGCCTCCACGATGGACACGCTCGTCTCCATCGGCGTGACCGCAGCCTATGTCTTCTCGGCCTGGCAGCTTTTTGCGGACCCGCGGATGACGGCCCCTCCGCAGGGTATGGAGGGTATGGAGGGTATGGGCTCCGGCGGACTGTACTTCGAGGTTGCCGCGGTGGTCACCACTTTCCTGCTGCTGGGCCGGTACCTGGAGGCCAATGCCAAACAAAAGGCCGGAGATGCCCTCAAGGCCCTGCTGAACCTGGGTGCCAAGGATGCCACTGTCCTCCGGAACGGCCAGGAGCAGCAGATCCCGGCTGATCAGCTGGGGGTGGGTGACCTTCTGGTGGTCCGCCCCGGCGAGAAAATCGCGACGGACGGCATCGTCGTCGAGGGATCCTCCGCGGTGGACGCCTCGCTGGTGACGGGCGAATCCGTGCCGGTCGAAGTCGGCCCGGATACCCCTGTCACGGGCGCCACCATCAACACCTCAGGCCGCCTGCTGGTCCGCGCCACGCGCGTCGGAGCCGAAACAACGCTGGCCCAGATGGGCCGGCTGGTCGCCCAGGCGCAGACCGGCAAGGCGCCGATCGCGCGCCTCGCGGACCGGATCAGCGCGGTGTTCGTGCCGGTGGTCCTGGCCATCGCCGCGGTGACCTTTGGTGCCTGGCTGCTCGCGGCCGGCCCGGCCATCAGCGACGCCGAACTGCGCGCCGCGTTCACGGCCGCCGTCGCGGTGCTCGTCATCGCCTGCCCCTGCGCCCTGGGCCTGGCCACCCCCGTGGGACTGCTCACCGGGACTGGCCGGGGGGCGCAGCTGGGGATCCTCATCAAGGGACCGCAAGTCCTCGAGGACACCCGGACCGTGGACACCATCCTGCTGGACAAGACCGGCACCGTGACCAGCGGACACCTCGCCGTCGACGGCACCGAGGCGTTCGGGTCCTTCACCCCGGCTGAAGTCCTGCGCCTGGCCGGGGCGGTCGAGGCCGCATCAGAACACCCGATTGCCCGTGCGGTCGCCGCTGCCGCGCTTTCCGCCGAGCGCCACAGCAACGACGCCGGCGCCCTTCCCGCCGTCGCCGACTTTGGCTCCGCACCGGGCGGCGGAGTCACAGGAAAGGTCGGGGGCAGGGTCGTGACGGCAGGAAGGACGGGCTGGCTGCAGGAGAACGGCATCTCCCCCACAGCCGCACAGCTGGCGGCCTTCAGCTCAGCCGAAGGTTCCGGGGCCACCGCCATCTGGCTCGCCGTGGACGGGCAGCCGGCCGGAATCATCAGCCTTCGGGACACGCTCAAGCCGGGCTCCGCTGCCGCGATCCTGCGGCTCCGGGAACTCGGGCTGCGGCCGATTCTCCTGACCGGGGACAATGCGGCTGTCGCGGCGCAGGTGGCCGCCGACGTCGGCATCGCTCCCGAGGACGTCTTCGCCGGGGTGCTGCCGGCGGGCAAGGTCGAGGCCGTGCGGAAACTGCAGGCGGCAGGCGCTACCGTGGCCATGGCCGGCGACGGCATCAATGACGCCGCGGCACTGGCCCAGGCGGACCTCGGCATCGCCATGGGATCCGGCACCGACGTCGCCATCGAGGCCGCGGACCTGACGGTCATGGGCAATGATTTGGGGCAGGTGGCCCAGGCCATCGAACTGTCCCGCCGGACCCTGGCGACCATCAAGACAAACCTCTTCTGGGCCTTTTTCTATAACGCCGTCGGGATCCCGGTGGCTGCCCTGGGCCTGCTCAACCCGATGATCGCCGGCGCCGCCATGGCAGCCAGCTCCGTACTGGTCGTGACCAATTCGCTGCGGCTGCGCAGCTTCGGGAAGTAAGCCGCCTGGCTGCGTTCTGGCCGGAGCCGCATTTTCAGGCGGCGCCGAAGCGGACGGCAGCCCTGGCCTTCGCCTTGGCGGCTTCCTCCCCGCGGTCCTTTGCCGGAGCCTGGGTCACCAGGGAGTCGAGGAGGTGTTGCGTGGCATGTGCAATCTCGTGGACAGCCCGGTTGAAGGCCTCTTCATTGGCCTTCGAGGGCTTGGTGCTGCCGCTGATCTTGCGCACGTATTGCAGCGCGGCAGCTTCCACCTCGGCGGTGGTGGCGTGGGGTTCAAAGTTGTGGAGGGTGCGGATGTTTCGGCACATACCTCCATGCTAGGTGCCATTGCGCCCGGGATCGAGGGCATGGGGAGGGCTGCCCATCGACACTTTTTCGGCGGGCAGGATAGTTTGGGGGCATTGGATCTTCCGGAACAGCCGGGGGCCCTGGGGGATGCCGACCTGGCTCCGACCCGTTTTATGACTTGAGGAGATTTTCGAATGGCTATTTGGGGTGCAGACATTGCTCAGCTCAAGACTCTTGGGACGAAGCTGCAGCAGGGATCGTCGGAGATCGATAAGCAGAAGGCGGCACTGACCAAGGCGCTCGAAAGCACCGACTGGAAGGGCCCGGACGCCGACAAATTCCGCAGCGAATGGAACGGCACGCACGCGGCCCAGCTGGCGAAGGTCTCCCAGGCGCTGCAGGAAGCCGGCAAGCAGGCCAGCCGCAACGCCACCGAGCAGGAGAGCGCTTCCCGCTAGGCGGACGCGCTGAGACATCAGGCCGGCCCGGACGCACAGCGTCCGGGCCGGCCTTGTCATTGCCTACGGCACGGGCTCGACGTCGTTCGCGTGGTCGAGGGCGGCCGGCAACGCGGCCCCACCGGCGCCCGGCGGTGTCCTGAGCTCGTCCAGCCGGACCAGCACGACGCCGCCGACAATCAGCAGCCCGCCCATGAGCTGGATGGGGCCAGGCAGTTCACCGAGCAACAGCCAGGCCCAGATGACGGCGAACAGCACTTCGGTGAGCGAGACAAAGGAGGCGACCTTGGAGCCGAGTGCGCGCGCCGCCACAATGCCGGAGACGTAGGCGAGCACGGTGGCCAGCACGACGAGGCCGCCCAGGGCCACCCACCAGGGGGTGACCCAGGGGCCGAGGCGGGTGTCGGCTGTGCTGAACGCCATGGGAAGCAGGCCGGTTGCCGCGGCAAGCCACATGGTGACGGCGCCGACCATGAGTCCGCCGGAGGCAAGGACGATCGGCGGGAGAGTCTCGTTTTCCTTGGCGGTGATGAAGAAGTAGATTGCGAGGCAGACGGCCGCCGCGATGCCCCAGAGGACACCCACGAGGTCGATCCTGACGGCTCCGGTGAGGTCCAGCACCAGGACCAGGCCGCCCAGGGAGAGCAGGGTTCCGGCGATCGTCAGCGGGCGCGGGCGTTTGCGGCTGGCGGCCCAAAGCCACAGCACGATGATGACGGGCGCCAGGTATTCCAGCAGCAGGGCAACCCCGACCGAGAGCCTTGCCACCGCGTTGAAATAGAACAGTTGGCAGGCCGCGACCCCGATGAGGCCGAAAAGCAGCACCGTGAGCCAGTTGTCCTTGAGCTGGTGCCAGCGTCCGCGCAGCGCGGGAGCCGCGAAAACCGCCAGGATCAGGGCGGCTCCGGTGAGGCGTGCGGTGACGGCCGCGCCCGGGCTCCAGCCGGTCTCCAGCAGGGCTTTGGCAAAGGAGCCGGAGAGTCCGAACACGGCCGAGGAAAACAACGCAACGCCCAGGCCCGAGGCCATGAACCCGGAAGCCGTGCGGGGTGCGCCGGCACCGCCCGTTCCGGGGGCTCGCATTCCGGAATCGTTCGTGGCCGGTGCAACGGCTGAGCGGCGTGCGGCAGACACGGGCTGCCTCCTGTCAGGAGTAAAGTAGGGTTATGCTCATGACAGTACGCCACGCAGACGTAAGGAGTCAAGATGCTTTTTGCCCCTGACACAGAGGTGGCCCTGCGGTCGGTGGTCAACCTGATCAACACCGCGGCCAACGGCGAGGAACAACTCGCCACCGTCCAGGACCTGGATCACTTTTTGAAGACGGAGGGGTTCAGCGGATCGCGGGCCAGGGACGCGGCCGAACTGGCCAGCGTGCGCCGTCTCCGCAGCGAACTCGCCACCCTCTGGCTCGCCAACGAATCCGCCGCCGTGGACACCGTGAACAGGCTGCTGCGGGAGGCTCGGGCACTCCCCCAGCTCGTCAAGCACGACCACTGGGACTGGCATCTGCACGCCGCCACCCCGGAGGCGCCGCTGGCGGACCGGATGAGCACGGAGGCCGCGATGGCGTTGGTTGATGTCATCCGCAGCAAGGAAATGGACCGGATGCTGGTGTGCGCCGCCGAGGACTGCGACGCCGTGGTACTGGACCTTAGCCGGAACCGCTCCAAGCGCTACTGCGACACAGGCAACTGCGCAAACCGGGCGCACGTGGCCGCCTATCGCGCACGAAAGGCGGCCTCCTGAGCGCGTCACAATGAACATTGCCGGGACCAGCCGGGCCAAAGCCGCCGCCCCGGACGGATTTCCCCATAGAATGGATTAATTGGCCCAGCCATCAGGCCAGCGAAACCAATCGAGGGACATCACGTCATATGGCACAGCGCCCACCGCTTCAAAAAATCACGGCAACACTGGGGATCACCGGAATTTTGGCAGTCGGGCTGGTCGGTTGTGGCGGGGGTGCCCCGGCGCCGGCCGCCAGCAATCCGCCCGAGGCATCCAGTTCTGCCGCCAGCAGCCCCAGCGCCAGCAACTCGACGCCCAGCGCAGCAGCATCAGCCGCACCCGCGGCAGCAGCGGCAGGCTCGCTCACCGCGCCGGGAACCAAGCTTAAGGCCGGCGAAACCGCCGTCACCGGATGGACAGCCTCAGCAAGGCATCCCTCGGCATCAGCGAGCCCAAGGTAACCGCCCAGCTCAAGGACGGCTCCGAAGCGCAGTCACTCATCGTCTTCGGTGCCTTCGACCAATGCGAGAGCACGCGCTTCGGCACCACCGGCACCGGCGATGCCCTGACCCTGGCGGTAGGCAGCACCATGGTGTCCTGCCAGGTGTTCCTGGCGCCGGCGCGCGATGAAATCAAGACCGTCGAGTACACCGATTCCAGGTACACGTACGCCAAGTACGGCGACAATCCCTACCTGAAGAATCCGATTTCCTGGACCAAGTAGGAGCATCCGCCGTGGCGCCGGAATCGGGCGCCGGGCGGGAAGGACGGCGTTCGCGGACTTAGCGGACGTCGTCGCCCGGGGCTTCGGCTTCCGGCCGGGGCTGCTCCGGCTGACCGCCGTGGCCGGACTTGCTGGAGCTCAGGTTCACGCCGGATCCCTTGCCAAGGTATTCGGCGTTGGGCTTGTGGCCCATGGACAGCATGGCGAGCACCACCAGAATCACAATGAAGGCGATGCCGGCGGCTGTGAAGGCCAGGTCAAAGCGGGGCGTCTTCGCGCTCCCACCGGAGGCAAAAATGAGGGTGGCAATGAAGGCCAGCACAGCCCAGAACGCGGAGAACATGAGCGGTCCTTTGACCGAGGTGCGCAGCGTGCGCGGTTCTCCAGATTTCTGCTGTGCCAAGGTGCTTCCTCCTGCAGCCAACGCCGCCAGGCGTGGCAGTTGTGATGCCGCAATCGTTCTACGCAAGGTAGAACCTGTCCCTACTAGTTTACGGCCTTTACCGAATCGGCCCGTGCATCGTGCCGCAGGGTCAGTCCGGCCAGCACCCACAACACTCCGCTGATGATCGCACCGCCGCCGGCGACGCCCAGCAGCGCGTGCGGACCGAGGTCAATGAAGAACGGCAGCAAAGCGGCCGTGCCCAGTCCGACAACTCCGGAGGCGACCCAGTCGCGGGCAAGAAGGGACCGTCCACGGTTGGTGATGCCAAGGTAGAGTTCCGCGGCGCCGGCGAGGCCCAGGCCCACCGCTGCGAGTACACCGAAGACCAGGCTGCCGGAGATGAACCCGACGGCGGCGCCGGTTCCGGTCAGCACGGCGCCGGCGGCGGAAAGGATCTTGCTGGACGCGGACCCGGGCCGGAGTCCGGCCTTATTCACACCCCAGAGCAGCACCACCCCCGTGGCCAGCAGGTACAGGCCGCCGGCCCAGCCCATGCCCGTAGGGGACGGCGAAGCCCAGAATACGGTCACGGCACCAAATCCCAGCGCGACGGCCGCCCGGACCAGCACGGGCTTCCAGAGATCCGCCGCAGCGGGCAGGGCGGCGGAGGCGTCTGGGGCTGCGGGGAGAGTCACCAGATTAGTTTAGTGCGAAGCCGCGGCCGAGCGCGCCAGGACCCCTGCGGAACCGGCAACACCGGCGGGGCGGCCCCGGGCAGGGCTCCGGCTCAGGGCGAGCCGAGCACCATCCACCGGTCCGTCCGCGCGCGGAGGCCAAGGGTCACGGCCCGGGCCGCCATATAGCCCAGCGAGAACGCCGCCCAGAGCCAGAGCAGCCCCGTGCCGCCGCCGGCCCCGGATTGCCGGACCGCCAGAAGCAGCGGGAGATACACAGCGAGATTCACGACGCCGGCAATCGCCAGGTACTTCGCATCCCCCGCACCGATCAGCACGCCGTCGAGGACGAAAACAAGGCCGGCGATCGGTTGTCCGGCGGCGAGTACCCACAGCGCCAGCGTGAGCGCTGCCTGAACCTCGGCGTCGGGCGTGAAGAGCAGTCCCGCCCACGGCGCCGCGACGGCCAGCAGGAGCCCGGCCAGCACGCCAAAGCCGAGACCCCAGCGGACCATGGTTCCGGTGAGCTCCCTCGCCGCCGCCGGGCGGGAGGCGCCGAGTTCCTTGCCGATCAGCGCCTGCGCGGCAATTGCCAGGGCGTCCAGGGCGAACGCGAGGAGCGTGAAGACCGTCATCGCGAGCTGGTGGGCTGCCAGGTTGGCCGGCCCCTGGGCAGTGGCCACCACAACCGTGGCAAGGATCGCGATGCGCAGGCTGAGCGTCCGCAGCATCAGCCAGGAGCCCACCCTGGTCAGGGCCCGGATGCCATGCCAATCGGGGAGCAGGGAAACACCGTGGTTGCGGGCGTTCCGCTGGACCATCACAACGTAGACCAGTGCCATGGCCCACTGGGCGATGCTGGTGCCGATCGCCGAGCCGGTGACGGAGAGCTGCAGCCCGTACACCAGGAAGAGGTTGAGCGCGATGTTCAGGGTGAAGCCGGCGGCCGCGACAAACAGCGGGGTGCGGGTGTCCTGCAGGCCCCGCAGCACGCCGGTGCCGGCGAAGATGAGCAGCATCGCGACGAGTCCGGGCATCGACCAGCGCAGGTAGTCCACGGCAAAGATCCGCACCGCACCGCGGGCGCCCATCAGGTCCAGGAGAGGCTCGGCGGCCAGGAAGCCGGCGACGGCCAGGGCGGCACCAAGCAGGAGCGCCAGCCAGACGCCATCCCGGCCGGCAGCGAGGGCCCTGGGCAGCTGCCCGTTGCCGATCGCCCGCGCCACGGCCGGAGTGGTGGAGTAGGCGAGGAACACCATGAGGCCCACCACTGTGTGCAGCACCGCGGACGCGAGTCCGACTCCGGCGAGCTGGGCTACGCCGAGGTGGCCGACGATTGCCGCGTCCGCGAGGAGGAACAGAGGTTCGGCGATCAGCGCACCAAAGGCCGGGACCGCGAGGCGCAGGATCTCCCGCCGGCGCCCCGCCGGGGACGGACGTGTTGCGGGAGGCTGGGCGGGGGCTGGCACGGAACCACCCTAACGGCTCTGTTGCGTCGCGCAGCTTCGCATTACTTGACTTTTCAACTAAGCCCCGGAAGAGTATAGGTTGAATCTTCAACCAAATCCCCGGGCGGCCTGCATCCGCCGCGGCCCCAACGTCAGGACGGCATCCCCATGAACCAGCCCACACTCACCACCTCGGCCCGGACGATCCTGCGCATCGTCACCGGATTCCTCTTCGCCGCGCACGGCTGGCAGAAATTCAACGAATTCACGATTGCAGGCACCCAGGCCGCCTTTACGCAGATGGGTGTTCCGGCCGCCAACCTTGTTGCCCCGGTCGTCGCCACGCTGGAACTTGTCGGCGGCGCCGCACTGATCCTGGGCGTGCTCACCCGCGTGTTCGCCGCCCTGCTCGCGGTGGACATGCTGGGCGCCCTGTTCCTGGTCCATGCCCCGGCGGGAATCTTTGCAGCAACGGGCGGCTACGAACTGGTGCTGATCCTGGCGGCCGCGGCGCTGGCCGTTGCCCTGGTCGGCGCCGGCAAGGTCTCCGTGGACAAGGCGCTCTTCGGCCGCTCCGGCTCCAAGCTCAGCGCCCTGGCCTGAGGAATACGCCGCACGCGGCGCGCGACGGCGGGCGGTCACCTTCTTCGGTGGCCGCCCGCCGTCGTGCCGTGTGGCGTCCCCGGCGGTATTTGTGTCGGGGGCCTGCGGCGCTTCCGCCGCCCGTTAGTAAACTCTCTTCATGAGTGAGACTGCCGCCAATGCCGTGACCTTGCGCTTCCTTGCGGCGCCCACCGACGTTGGCCACAGCGGTTCGGTCGACGCCGGCACCGTGCTCGAGTGGGTGGACAAGGCGGCGTACGCCGCCGCGGTCGGCTGGGCCAAGTCCTATTGCGTGACGGCATACGTTGGCAATATCCACTTCGCGGACCCGGTCAACAGCGGCGACATGGTCGAGGTCACGGCCACGATTGTCTACACAGGCCGGTCCTCCATGCACATCCGCACGGTCGTGTCCTCGGGCGATCCGAAGGGCGGCGCGGCCACGATGCGCAGCCAGTGCATCGTGATTTTCGTGGCAGTGGGCGACGATGGCAAGCCCATCCCCGTGCCGCAGTTTGAGCCGACGACACCGGAAGAAATCGAACAACGCGACCATGCGCTGGCGAGGATCAAGGTCCGCGAGGACATCGTCCAGGCAATGAGCGCACAGGAATATACCGACGCCGGAACCGCAGAGAAGGTTGTCCTTCGCTTTATGGCCGCCCCCACGGACGTGAATTGGGGCGGCAAGGTGCACGGCGGCATCGTCATGAAATGGATCGACGAGGCGGCCTACGTCTGCGCCTCACGCTACTGCGGGATGGACACGGTAGCCGTTTTCTCCGGCGGAGTGCGGTTTTACCGTCCGCTGCTCATTGGCCATGTGGTGGAGGTGGAGGCCCGGCTGGTCTACACCGGAACCAAGGGCATGCACATCGCGGTCCATGTCCGGTCCGGAGATCCCAAGGGACGCGAGCTGGAGCTGACGACCTACTGCCTGACCGTGATGGTGGCCCGCGACGAGCACGGCACGTCCGTCCCGGTCCCGCAGTGGGTTCCGGTGTCTGAGGAGGACAAGCGGCTGCACGCCCATGCCCGCGAACTGCTGGAGATCCGGGGCCGGGCACCCGGGAACCGGCTGCCCAACCACCTGCTCCCTGCCGAGGGCCGGTAGCCGCTAGAAGCCGCCGCCCCCGGCATCGGCCGCCATGTTGGCGAACCGGGAGTAGTGGCCCTGGAAGGCGACCACAATGTCCTTGGTCGGGCCGTTACGGTGCTTGGCGATAAGAATATCCGCCTCGCCGGCACGCGGCGATTCCTTGTCGTAGACGTCTTCGCGGTGCAGCAGGATGACCATGTCAGCATCCTGCTCAATGGAACCGGATTCACGCAGGTCCGAGACCATCGGCCGCTTGTCCTGGCGCTGCTCGGAACCACGGTTCAGCTGCGAGAGGGCAATGACCGGAACCTGCAGTTCCTTTGCCAGCAGCTTCAGCGCACGGGAGAACTCGGAGACTTCCTGCTGGCGGGACTCCACTTTCTTGCCGGAGCTCATCAGCTGGAGGTAGTCGAGGATAACAAGCTTGAGATCGTGCTGCTGCTTCAGGCGGCGGCACTTGGCCCTGATTTCCATCAGCGACATGTTGGGGCTGTCGTCGATGAACAGCGGGGCATCATTCATCCGGCCCATGGTGGTGGCGATCTTGGACCACTGCTCGTCCTTGATGGTGCCCTTGCGCAGGTCCTGAAGGCCGATCGTGGCCTCCGCGGACAGCAAACGCATGGCGATCTCGTTCCGGCCCATTTCCAGGGAGAACATCACGGTGGCGAGGTTGTTCTTGATGGCCGCGGAACGGGCGAAGTCCAACGCGAAAGTGGACTTACCGACGGCGGGGCGGGCCGCGATGACGATCATCTGGCCGGGGTGCAGTCCGTGGGTGAGCTCGTCAAGCTCGTAGAAGCCGGTGGGAACGCCGGTCATTCCCTCCTCGCGGTGGCCGGACGCTTCGATCTCGTCCACGGTGGACTCCATCACGTCCTTGAGGACCACATAGTCCTCTGCCGTACGGCGCTCCGCCACGGCGTAGATCTCGGCCTGGGCCTGGTTCACCAGGTCCTCGACCTCGCCGTCCTGGCCGTAGCCGAGCTGGACAATCTTGGTTCCGGCATTGACCAGGCGCCGCAAGACCGCGCGCTCACCCACGATTTCGGCGTAGTAGCCGGCGTTGGCAGCGGTGGGCACCGTCTGGATGAGTTCGTGGAGGTAGGCAGGGCCGCCGATCCGGTTGATCTCACCCCGCTTTGTCAGTTCATCCGAAACAGTGACGGCATCGGCAGGCTCGCCGCGGCCGTAGAGGTCGATGATGGCTTCGTAGATCGTCTCGTGCGCAGGACGGTAGAAGTCCACGCCCCGGAGGATTTCGACGACGTCGGCGATGGCGTCCTTGGACAGCATCATGCCGCCCAATACTGACTGCTCGGCGGGAATGTCCTGCGGCGGCTTGCGGCTGCCTTCGGCTCCCCGGGTCCCCTCGACTGAGTCCAGATGCGTAACTGACAAAACTGCCGTCCTCCATTGTGTGCCGCGGCGGACGTCCGTTCGCCGGCGACGCGTATGCCATTGGTCCTCGGTGCTCGGTGGCGCCGACCCCGGCGTATGCGCGACGGGTTAAGTCCTATCAGCCGGCTCCGACACTTTGGCCGCCTCCCGGCGCCGCCGGTTTTCCACAGCCCGGGCCCGGCACCGCGGCGCCGGAGATCGAAAGGAAGGCAGCATCGGATTTCGGTGTCCAAGGCTCGATATCCAGCAACGTTATCCCCCGTCCGGGCAGGCACCAACCCGGACGTCCCCAACCCCTGTGGATAAGCTGTGCACTACTGCCTCCTGCTTGTGCACAGCCTGTGGGAACAGCTGTGGATAGAAAATTTGTTGGGCCGGCAATCAGCTGCTGACCTGCGGAAACACTGACTTCGCCATGTGGACACAAAAGAATTTCGGCCGACGTTCATCCACAGAGCGCGGACCGCGGCTGGGGATAGCGGCTGGCAGATGAGGCCACACACCCACGGAAATATGCACATTTAGTGATAGTCATCACGGAAAACCCGGGAAAGACGCCTCCGGCGACGCAGGGTATGCCAATTCCCGAATATGCTGTGGATAACTGCGATCTGGCATAAGCTCATTGCATGGGCGATGTATTGCTGGTCATACTGCCTGCCCTCATCCTGGCAGCAGTCCTTTGGGCGTTTGCCACGGCCCTCAGGCCACGCGATTTTGGCATGTCCGACGCGGAGCGCTACCAGCACGAACTGGCGGTCCGTTCACAGGCCCACTATGCGGCCCAGGTTCAGGCCGCCACCGCCGCCCGTGCGCGGGTAGACGCAGTCACCCGTCCCAGCCAGAACGAACAGCAGCAGTCACAGCAGGCAGATCACGCCCGCATGGCGTTGCGCGCCCAGGCAGGCTCCGCACCTGCCGTCGGGCAGCCCGGCTACCAGGGGCCCATCCTGCCCGGCGGCCAACTGAACCCCCAGTTTGCCCTGCAGCTGCAGTCCCTGGCCCGGAACGGCAAGAAGCTCCAGGCCATCAAGCTGCTGCGCCAGGCAACCCATTCAGATCTCTTGACCGCCAAGAATTACGTAGATCGGCTGTAGTTTCATGGAATCCCTGCTCATCCCCCTGCTGATTCTGGCGCTCGTTGGCGCCGGCGTTCTGCTGGGCGCACGCGCCTTGGCCCGCCGCGGCGGCCGGACCCGGCCGGAGGCTGCACCCCAGCCCGGCCGCGACCCGATGCAACTGGCACGCGCCTCGGCGGCCAAACTCAGCCAGGAGCAGCACCGCCGCCTCTACGCGCTGATTGCCCAGGGCCAGGCCATGGGCGCCATCAAGTTGTACCTCGAGTCCACCGGAGAGGGCCTGAGGGCCTCCCGGGACGCCGTGGGGGCGCTTGCCGCCCACCCGCAGCCCTTCCGGCCCGAGACCCCCAAACAGGCGCCCAGCGAGGACGACGACAACGCACCGCAGCGCTTCGCCTACCGCTACCGCGCCATCGCCAGCAAGGGCGATCTCACCCGCGAGGTCAGCAGCAACATGCTCAACGATGAGATCTACGGCCGGATCCGCACCCTGGCCAGAAGCGGCGACACCGAAGCCGCTGCGGAGGCCCTCACCCGCCACTCGGACATCTCCATCAAACAGGCCCGCGAGTTCATCGCCCTCCTGGAGGACTGACCGCCGCACCCCTCAGTTTCATATGTCTAGAAGTCGAACAGCTCGCCGAGCCAGCCTTCCTTCTTCTTCGGGCGGCGGCGGTCGTCATAGCGCGGCTGTTCATAGCGGGGCCGGTCCCTGCGGTCGTCATTGCGGCGCTCATCTGACCGGCTGTCATCGCGGCGCGGGTCAGAATTATGGAGCGGTGGCGGAATGTGGCCGGGCGTCGCCGGCGGCAACGGTGCCGCCGCGGGTGCTGATGCGGCAGTTCCCATGAACCCCGCGGCGCGGTCAAGAATCTTGTCCAGTTCCCCCCCGGTCCAGCCACACGCCGCGGCACTTGGGGCAATAATCCATCTCGACGCCGCTACGTTCGCTCATAATCAGGTCAATTGAATCCACAGGACATTTCATGTCCCGCACAACGACCCGGGGCCAAATCAACTTGCTATTCCCATGAATCGTTCGCTGGAGCCCCGGCGGGGTCAGTGCCGGCCGGAAATGCCGGCGAGCAACTGCTCGAACGGAAGCGATTCCAGGACGGACTGCTTCTGCCGCGGCTGCGCGCCCTGCAGCAGGCCGATGAACTCGCCGGCCGCCCGGTCGATCCGCGTGGAGAGGGGCGAGCCGCCGTCGTCGTTGTTGCCCCAGTCCTGGGGGCCGGCGAAGACAGCAGTGCTGGCGATCCGGGTGCGGAGGTAGGCGAACAGGGGCCGCATGGCGAAATCCAGGACCATCTGGTGCCGGTCCGTTCCGGCCGTGGCGCCGAGCAGGACGGCCTTGCCCTCGAGCGACTTGGGGTCGAGGACGTCGATGAAGGACTTGAAGAGACCGCTGTAGGAGGCGCTGAAGACCGGGCTGACGGCAATGATCCCGTCCGAGGCCTCGACCCGGGCGATCACCTCGGCGAGCTTCGGAGCCGCATAGCCGGTCACAAAATTGTTCGCGATGTCCACGGCGAGGTCCCGCAGTTCCACCACCGCGATATCCACGGCGTAGCCTGCTGCGGCGAGCTGGCGCTCGGCGGAGGCGGCCAACTGGTCCGCGAGCAGCCGGCTGGATGACGGGACGCCGAGTCCGGCGGAGAGAACGGTGATGCGGCGGGATTCCACGGGGATGCTCCTCAAGTTGTTGCACGGCCACAAACGCCGATACATGCGTTTGCATCTACCTGTAGAAGCCGGGTCCTGGAGCTTTTATTCCCGCCCTTCGTTGCCCTGTCACTCCCGGTCCTCCAGCCCGCCGAATGGCGACCACAACTGGCAGCGCAACGGGGGCGGAACGCGCGGGCCGGCCGACGACCCGTTCAACCGTTCAGAGCAGGACGAAGCCCTCAATGCAGCTCACCGAGCTCCCTCCGACCCAGATGTCCTCCCCCACAGCGTCGATGTGGACCCGGCCGGACCGGCCCAGCACCGTACCCTGCGCCGCCAGGTAGGACTCGGGGGCGCGGCCACTGCCGATCAGCCACTGGGCCGCGCCGGCGTTGAAGCTGCCGGTGACGGGGTCTTCCGCCGCGGCGTCGCCCGGGATAAAGGTGCGCACCTCGAAGCCGGCCTCGGATCCGGCCGGATGGGGACCGATCACACCGACCTTGAGTCCCGCCATGGCCGCGTAATCAGGCCTGACAGCCAGCACCAGCTCCGCTGACTCGAGCAGCACACCGATCCAGTCCGGACCGTTGACCAGCCAGGACGCGTCCAGCAGCGCCTCCCGCGGCATCCCCAGGCCAGCGGCGACACGGGTGAGGTCCCTCTCGGCCACCGGCCCCGAGCGGGTCAGCGGCGGCGCCGCGAAAGCCAGCCTGCCGCCGTCGCGCTTCACCCTGACCAGTCCGGCCCCGCACTCCTGGACCACTGTCCCGTCCTGCCGGGGGATGCCGCCGGCTTCAAGCCAGGCATGCGCCGAGCCGAGCGTCGGGTGGCCGGCAAAAGGGAACTCCTCGCTGCCCGTGAAGATCCTGACCCGGTAGTCGGCGCCGGGGTCGGTGGGCGGCAGCAGGAACGTGGTCTCGGAGAGGTTGGTCCAGTTGGCGAACTGTTGCATCACGCCGGTGGAGAGGCCGGCGGCGTCGACGACGACGGCCAGCGGGTTGCCCCGGTAGGGCACGTCGGTAAAGACGTCCACCTGGGCGAAAGGGCGAAGGCGGGGCACCGGTGCCGTAGTCGAAGTCACTGCCGCAGGCTATCACCGGCACCACTCCGGCTGACAAGGCTGCCGCCGTCTGCAAGACTGCCCGCATGGCCGTGAACAAGACCCACAACAAGACCAGAGCAACGGGCGCGTCCGTTGAGGAGTTCCTGTCCGCCATCGAGCATCCCGTCCGACGCCGGGACGGGTACCGGCTGCTCGAACTGATGTCCGGGATCACGGGGCAGCCTGCCGAGATGTGGGGCCCCACCATTGTGGGCTTCGGCCGGTACCACTACAAATACGCAACCGGGCGCGAAGGCGACGCGCCCGCCGTCGGCTTCTCACCGCGGAAAGCCAGCCTGTCGCTCTACGGGCTGAGCTATGGGCCGGAGTCCGCCGGGCTGCTGGCACGGCTGGGAAAACACAAGACCGGCGCCGGGTGTCTCTACATCAACAAGCTCGACGACGTTGACGAGGCAGTGCTCACCGAACTGATCCGGAACGGCTACCGGTACGTCACGATGGAATTGCACCACGAATGAGAGTCAACGCAGAAGGCCCCCGCATCCGGTTCCCAAGAGGAATCCGAAGGCGGGGGCCTTCCAGCAGTTCAGGACTGCGGAGCCGGTGAGGGCTACTTGCCTGCGACTACGTCGAGTTCGATCACAGCGGCAACGTCGGCGTGGAGGCGGACGTGTGCCTGGTAGGAACCAACCGACTTGATGTGCGTCGGCAGTTCAACCTTGCGCTTGTCGATGCGGCCAAGGCCAGCGGCCTCAACAGCGTCGGCCACGTCGCCCTGCTTGACGGTGCCGAACAGGCGTCCGGTCTCGCCAGCCTTGACAACGAGCTTGACCGGCTTGGCGGAGAGTGCAGCGGCCTGCTTCTGAGCATCTTCCAGGGAAGCGTGCTCGCGGGCGGCGCGGGCAGTCTTGATGGACTCAACCTGCTTCTCGCCACCCTTGGACCAAGTCAGGGCAAAGTTGCGGGGCAGCAGGTAGTTACGTGCGTAACCGTCCTTGACCTCGACAACATCGCCTGCAGCACCGAGACCGGTTACTTCGTGGGTCAGAATGAGCTTTGCCATGTTAGTTAATCCCTTCCTTAGCCGCGGCCAGCGCCGGAGTAAGGCAGCAGAGCAACTTCGCGGGCGTTCTTGATTGCCTGTGCGATCTTGCGCTGTTCCTGCACCGTGACGCCGGTGACGCGACGGGCGCGGATCTTTCCGCGGTCGGAGATGAACTTGCGCAGCAATGCTACGTCCTTGTAGTCGATGACAGTGATGTCAGCGGCCTTCAAGGGGTTGGACTTTGGTTTGGGCTTACGGAGTTCAGCCTTAGCCATCGTGGAGCTCCTATTCGATGGAGCCCGTGGATATTGATCCACGGGATGGTGGTGATCCGACGCCGGTCAGCGCACGTCCGCCTTGCGGCGTCCGGCGGGTTCCGTCGTCGAACCTTAGATGTTGTTTAGAAGGGAGGTTCGGAATCCGGGCCGTTGCCCCAGCCGCCGCCTGCATTGCTGACACCGGGCGTGGCCCAGGGGTCATCCTGCTGCTGTGCGGGCTGGTTGCCGCCCCAGGTTCCACCCGAGTTGCCGCCGCCCTGGTTTCCACCAGAGCCGCCACCGAAGCCGCCACCACTGTTGCCGCCGCCGAAGCCACCCTGGGCACCGTTGCCGGCACCCCCACCGCCGGAGCGCTGGGTGCGGTTGACCTTGGCGTTGGCGTAGCGCAGGCTGGGGCCGATTTCATCGACCTCAAGCTCGATAACGGTGCGCTTCTCGCCTTCCTTCGTTTCGTAGGAACGGCTCTTCAGCCGGCCGGAAACGATCACGCGCATGCCCTTGGTCAGGGATTCGGCGACGTTCTCGGCTGCTTCACGCCATACCGACGCGCGGAGGAACAGGGTTTCCCCGTCCTTCCACTCATTGGACTGGCGGTCGAAGGTGCGGGGAGTAGACGCGATGGTGAAATTCGCTACTGCCGAACCTGACGGTGTGAACCTCAGTTCGGGGTCATTGGTGAGATTACCGATGACCGTAATAGTGGTTTCGCCTGCCATCTACTGCCTCCTTGTTCGTTCCTGCGGGGTGAAGAGTGAAAATCGGGAGCTGAAATTACTCAGCAACAACCTTCTGTACTTCGGGGCGGGTGATCTTGGTGCGCATGATGGTCTCATTGAGGCTCAACTGGCGATCAAGTTCCTTGGCGGTAGCCGGCTCAGCGGTGAAATTCACCACGGCGTAGATACCTTCAGACTTCTTCTGGATTTCGTAGGCCAGGCGACGGCGGCCCCAGATGTCAACCTTTTCGATGGTTCCACCATCGGTCGTGATGACGTTCAGGAACTTCTGAAGCGTTGGCTCAACGGTACGCTCTTCGACCTCGGGGTCGATGATTACCATCAATTCGTAAGGACGCATATGTGAACCCACCTCCTTTGGGCTAAGCGGTTACGGCATTTCCGTAACAGGAGGTTCATTTGCGGTGCCATGTGCCCGCAGCACCCCCAGGAACGGGGGCAGGGCGCAGCACAGACTTCAATAGCTTAGTGCATCGGGACCGGATCCGGCGATTCCATGCCTGCCCAGCGTAGGCGCGGCCGGCTGGTGCCGGAAGCCGCGCTGGCCTCCATGTGGAAAACCCTGTGCCATGATCGGGGAATGAACACGGGTTCCTCTTTCCGCCGCAACGCCCGGCCGATCCGGCGCAGCCGGCTGCGCCTGGCGGCAATGCTCCTCGCCGGGCTGCTCGCGGCCACGGCGTCCGGCCTGGCCGGGCACTGGGTGGAGGCTCCGGCTGTCGGCTGGGGCACGGCCTCGTTGACCTATGTTGTGTGGGTCTGGACGGCGATCGGTCGTTTCGACCCCGCCGAAACCCGGGCGCATGCCACCGTGGAGGACCCGTCCCGGAGTATCACCGACCTGCTGATTCTGGCGGCCAACGTCGCCAGCCTCGGCGCGGTGGCCGCCGTCGTCGTTGATTCCCATGCCAGCGACGGCGGGTCCCGTTTCGGCGGCGGGCTGCTGGCCCTGGCGTCGGTGGCCCTGTCCTGGCTGCTGGTGCAGACGCTGTTCACGCTGCGCTACGCCGAGCTCTACTACAGCACGGGCGGGAAGGCCGGGGCGGGAGTGGGCGGCATCGACTTCAACCAGGAACGCCGCCCGCAGTACACCGACTTCGCCTACCTCGCCACGAGCCTCGGCATGACCTACCAGGTTTCGGACACTGCCCTGCAGAACCATGGCATCCGGGCCGAAGCGCTCAAGCACAGCCTGCTGTCCTACCTGTTTGGCACCGTCATCCTGGCCACGACCATCAGCCTTGTGATCAGCCTGGCCTTCTAAGGGGACGACGGCCGACAGCGCTCCCGGCCACCGCTGCTGGAGGCTTTCCGGAACGGAATACAAGTACTGAACACGAAAACTACTCGACTTCAGTCGATGCCCTACTCGACTATCCGTGCGGCCTAGTCCCCCGACAGACGCCCGGCCTATATTTGCAAAAGCACAGCCATTTTGGTCAGGGTTCCGCTCCAACCCCGAGCGTGACCCGGGCCTTCGTTTTGCAATTGGTGTTGGCGTGCGGAGGTGAATACGTCAGTTCGGGATCCGATTCTCTCATCGCGAAGAAGCGGGAATCCCGGCTGAATGGTCTCTTGGGGATGAATAGGGGCGCCCGTGGTTTGGTTCGATCGACGTTTAGCGGCTGCACTGGGACGGTCATGAAGGCGGCCATTGGTACCCGGAGGGCCGGCGCCTCGAATGCTTTTGGCTGGGGTCTGCTCAATACTGTTGTCTCTCGGCTGGGCACGCTCGGCATAGGAATAGTCCTGGCTCGCGTGCTGGGCCCCGAATCCTTTGGCACTTTTGCCGTCGCCATGGTCGCCCTCATGGCCGTACTTAGCTTCAACGAACTTGGTGTCTCCCTGGCAATTGTTCGTTGGCCCGAAGATCCAGCCAGGATCGTGCCCACGGTCAACACAATTTCCGTCGCCGGCAGCACGTTGTTCTGCACTGCCGCGATGGTCGCCGCCCCGGTCTTCACCACGGCAATGGGAGATCCAGGCGCCACCGATGTCGTGCGGATCCTGATTCTGAGTGTCTTCGTCAACGGGATTGTTGCCTCGCCGTCGGCCCTGCTGCAGCGCGACTTCAAGGAGAAGGAACGGCTGTGGATCGACCAAGCCAATGTCTGGATCGGCGCTGTCCTCTCCGTGGTGCTTGCCCTCACGGGGATGGGAGCCATGGCGCTGGCCGCAGGCAGGCTCGCGGGCAGTCTGGTCTCCGGAGTGATGTTTCTGGCGGCTTCACCCTTGCCCTACCGGTTCGGACTGGACCGCTCGCTGCTTGGGCCCCTCTTGCGCTTCGGGCTGCCGCTGGCCGGCACAAGCGTCATCTTCTTCGCTATCGGCTATGCGGACCAACTCACGGCCGGGGCAGTTCTGGGGTCGACGGTCCTGGCGTTCTACGTGTTGGCTTTCAACCTCTCCAACTGGCCGGTGAGTATCTTCGCCCAACCGCTCCGCAGGGTGGCGCCCTCGGCCTTCTCCGCATTGCAGCACAACCGGCCACGCATGGATTCAGCCTTGGAGGCCATGGTGGTGGTGTTGGCAGCCGCCACGCTCCCGGTCATTCTCTTCGTGGCCGGAATCGCCGTGCCCTTAGTGGAATTCGTCTACGGCGCGGCGTGGGTGGCGGCAGCGACCGCAATTTCCTGGCTCGTCGTCGCCGCGTCCTGCAAAGTTTTCTGCGATCTCGTCTACGACTACCTCGTGGTCCTGGGCAAGTCCGGGACGGTCTTCACCGTGCAGGCCGGAAGCCTGCTGGTGTTGGTTCCAGCCCTCGTGGCCGGGGCCTCCTGGGGAGGGCTGGGTGGACTCGCTGCGGCGCAGGCGGCCGTGACAGGTTGCGTGGTTCTACCCCTGTACCTGTGGAAGCTACGGGCGAACGGGCTGGCCCTCAGGGGAATTTTGGCAAAGATCCGTTTACCCTTCGCAGCAGGTCTGGTTACGGGCGCAGCAGCGCGCATCCTGGCGATGACGGTCACCGATCACCTCGCAGCGCTTGTCACCGCCGGGACAATCGCGGCACTGGTGACAGCCGGGTTGCTGTACCTGCAACGGGACCGCATTAAAGAGCTCCGATCCATCGGAAAGGCCGCCACAGTGGAGGCGACAGTATGAAAATTCTCGTATACCCGCACGATCTGGGGATCGGCGGCAGCCAATTGAACGCCATCGAACTCGCGGCTGCTGTGCAGCGGCTGGGTCACGAGGTCATCGTCTTCGGACGTCCGGGGCCGCTGAACCGGCGCATCGAGGAGTTGGGGCTGGAGTTTGTTCCGTCTCCGGAACCCCACCACAGGCCGACCCCCTCGGTGGTGAAGGCACTGGTCCGCCTTGCCCGGGAACGAACGATCGATGTCATCCACGGCTACGAATGGCCACCGGCGCTGGAAGGCCTCATTGCCTCCCGGCGGTCGCCAGGCACTGCGGCCGTGGCAACGGTGATGTCAATGGCCGTGGCACCGTTCATTCCCAAGTCGATGCCGATTCTGGTGGGCACCCGGGAGATCCTGACGGCGGAGCAGGAGTTTGGCCGGACCTTTGCCGCGCTTCTGGAACCGCCGGTGGACCTTGATGCCAACAATCCGTCGCTGGACGTCGCCGAACAGGAGTTCCGCGGAAGGTGGGGCCTGGATCCGGCCGCCTACACGGTGGTTCTCGTGACGCGACTGGCAAAAGAGCTCAAACTCGAGGGCATCCTGGCTGCGATCGACTGCACGGGAATGCTCTCACAAGAACTCCCCATTCAACTTGTCATCGCCGGCGATGGTCCGGCACGGCGGCTCGTCGAAAACCACGCCCAGGCGGTCAACGCCGCAAGGGGTCGGCCGGTCATCGTGCTCACCGGAGAGCTCGGGGATCCCCGGGCGGCCTATGCCGTGGCTGATGTAGCCCTCGGGATGGGAGGGTCGGCGCTGCGGGCAATGGCCTTTGCAAAACCACTGGTCGTTCAGGGCGAGAAAGGCTTCTGGGAACTCCTGACTCCGGACAGCCTTCCGCTCTTCCTTGAGCAGGGCTGGTACGGAGTCGGCCCCGGCACCGAGGACGGGGCCGAGCGGCTGGCACACCTGCTGCGCGGCCTGCTTCCGGACGAGTCCTGCCGCAGGACGCTGGGCGGCTTCGGTCTATCAACGGTTCAGGAACGGTTCTCGTTGACGCGCGGCGCCCTCGTACTGGAAAACTTCTACGGGCAGGCCATCGAAGCAGCCGGGGAAGTGCGCATCGTGCAGGAGGTGGGAGCTCTCGCCAGGTTTATCGAATACGAACTGGCCAGAAGGCTGCGCGGGGTCCTGGGGTCACCTCCAGCTGACGATTTCAATTCCCGCCCGGTGGCGGGGCGCAGCCAGGCGGGTCCTGCAGTTGCGGCCCGCACCGCGGGGCAGGCAACACCATGAAGCAGCGGCGGACAGCGGCGCAGGAAACGCTCCTCTACGTCCCGGGGAGCCGCTGGGATGACGTGCGCGGAACCGACTACCGGCTCGCCATGGCGTTGGCAGTCCACGTCCCGGTCCTGTGGATCGATCCGCCACTTCCCATTCATCTGGCCAATCGGCGGGGGGCGGGTCTGGAGCGACGGACTGTCGAAATCACGGACGTCGCACCGGGTGTCACTCGGGTGCGTTCCCTGTCGGTCCCCGGATTTGCCCGTTGGGGGTCATCCTCCGTTGCAAAGGTACTTCTCGGTCGCGCCATCAGGACAGCACTCCGGCGGCGTCAGTTGCGCCCCATCGCGACTATTCTTTCCTCGCCGATCAGCAGTTTTCCCGCGGGGGTCGAGGGCCCGAAGGTCCTGTATGTCACCGACGATTGGGTTGCGGGAGCCGGACTCATGAACTTGTCCCGTCGTTTTGTGCAAGACAAGCTGCGGGACAACCTGCGAACAGCCGACGTGTGCGCGACGGTTTCTCCGCACCTTGCTTCGGTCTTGGAGGGGACATCCGGCGCGGCGGCTCCGGTCGTGGTGATCCCGAATGGATGCGATCTTCCGGATCGGCAGGACCATGGCACGCCGCGCCGCCGGAATGCCGGTCTCATCGGACAGCTGAATGAGCGATTGGACATGCAGCTGCTCGAAGCCGTTCAGGACGCTGGAATCCCAATGCTCGTGATCGGCCCCCGCACCGAGCGCGACGCGGAAACTGGACGACGGCTCGATGCCTTCCTTGCCGCGCCCAACGTGACGTGGCTCGGCGAACTCCCCGCGCAGGAACTGGCGCCGCACCTGGCAGAGATCGGCGTGGGATTGACCCCCTATGCGGACACGGCCTTCAACCGCTCCAGCTTTCCGCTCAAGACCTTGGAATATCTCGCCTCCGGAATGCCCGTCGTGGCGAGCGACCTGCCGGCAGTCCGCTGGCTCAACACCGAACTTGTCGCCATCGGATCCGGTCCTGTTGAATTCGCCAACCAGGTCCGGAGGATCCTGGACAGCCCCGAGGAGGCCGGCCTGGGACATCTGCGACGCGACGTCGCCTCCCTGCACACCTGGCACGTCAGGGCGGCCCAGTTTCTCGGGATAATTCAAGGAGTCACGCCATGAGCCCAGCCCGGCCCTTCCGGCCGCCGGAAGGAATTAAGAGCAGCGCAGATGTAGATCACGTGCTGCTGACCAGATTCAACCTCCCATCGGTTGGGGCGGAGAGCGTTGTGCGGGCGAAGGATGGCTGGCTGCGTACGCGGCTGGAGCTGTTCCGCCGGTATTGCTTTCCATCAGTGCTGCAGCAGTCGGACCAGAACTTCAACTGGATCATCTACCTCGATCCCCAAAGCCCCGAATGGCTTGTCAGGTCGCTGGACGACCTCAATTTCCACGGCACATTCACGCCCATCTACAGGGCCGCAGTCGGCCGCGGCGAACTTCTCGAGGATTTGCGGGCAGTGTCAGGAGCCCGACGCCGGGAGCTCATGACCACCAATCTGGACAACGACGACGGCCTCGCTTCGGACTTCGTTGAGCGCCTTCAGACCGCCGGAAGCGACGGAACCCGCACGGCGATTTACCTGGCCCACGGTCTTATCCGCAATGGCAGCGCCCTTTACCTCCGCCGGGATCGGTCAAATGCTTTCTGCTCCGTCCGGGAAGACTGGGACGCCGCCCGGACCTGCTGGTCCGATTGGCACAATTTGCTGGGACAGTCGATGAACGTCAGGGAGCTCGCCGGCGCCCCGGCCTGGCTTCAGGTCATTCACGGTTCAAATGTCAGCAACCGGACCCGCGGGAAACGTGTTTCTGCCGCGCCTTATCTCGGCACGTTCGGACGCCTGCTGGACGGCGTCGATGACGTCGGCCGCCTTGACCTCATGAGGGACGCGGCGCTGGAGCGGCCACGCCGAATCGCGCTGGATTCCGGACGCTCCCTGCTAAAGCATGCTGCCATGACTGTGGTCGGCAAGGAGGGCCTCGACCGGCTCAAGGCGCAGTGGGCACTCCGCACGGCGCCGCAACGGGACGCTTAGCCGTGCGCGCTGCCACCTGCGCATCTGCCTACGCCGCAGTCCGGAAGAACCGTTCGGTCACCCTCGCGAGCCGGTAAGGATCCTCGACGCCGCAGAGTTCACGGGCCGAGTGCATCGAAAGCAGGGGCACGCCGACGTCGACCGTCCGGATGCCGAGCCGGGTGGCGGTCAGCGGACCGATGGTGGAGCCGCAGGGCATCACGTTGTTGGAGACGAACTCCTGGTACGGGATGCCGGCGTCCGCGCACAGCCGCGCCCACAGGGCCGCGCCTGTGGCATCCGTGGCGTAGCGCTGGTTGGCGTTGATCTTCAGCAGCGGGCCGCCATTGAGGGCCGGGCGGTTGGCCGGATCGTGCCGTTCGGCGTAGTTCGGGTGGACGGCGTGCCCGGCGTCGGCGGACACACAGAACGACGCCGCGAAGGCCTGCCGCCGCTGGCTCGCCGAGGCGCCCAGACCGTCGGAAATGCGCACCAGCACGTCTTCGAGGATGGGCCCGCTCGCGCCGGATCTGGAGGCGGATCCGATTTCCTCATGATCGAACGCGGCCAGCACGGCAATCGGTGAACCGGCCGGCAGCGGCCCGGCCGCGTGGGCGATCAGCGCGGTGAGCCCGGCATGGGTTGCCGACAGGTTGTCCAGCCGCCCGGAGGCGAAGAACTCGCCCTTCGCACCGAAGACGGCCGGGGCCTGGGTGTCCGCGATGACGACGTCGTAGCCGCCGATCTGCGCAGCGTCCACGTCCGCCCCGGCAACCCGGTCCGCCAGCAGGCCCAGGACGTCCTCGCCCGCCGGATCCCCCAGGCCGTAGACCGGGTTCATGTGCTGCTGCTTGTCCAGGGCCAGGCCCTCATTCACGGCCCGGTCCAGGTGGATGGCCAGCTGGGGGAAACGCAGCAGCGGCCCGGTGGCGGTGAGGTGCTGGGTGCCGTCCCGCAGCACCAGGCGCCCGGCGAGCTGCAGTTCGCGGTCCAGCCAGGAGTTGAGCAACGGGCCGCCATAGACCTCGACGCCGGCCTGCAGCCAGCCGAACCTGCCCGTGGTGGGTTTGGGCTTGAGCTTGAACGACGGCGAATCGGTGTGGGCGCCCAGGATGTTGAACCCAGTGGTGGGGCCGGCCGTCTCCGGGGTCACCCAGGCGATGATCGCGCCGTCGCGGATCACGTAGAACCTCCCGGCCCCGGCGGCTTCGTCCCAGGGCTGCAGCTCGTCGAGGGCAGTGAACCCTGCCCCGGTCAGCCGGCGGGCTGCTTCGTGGACGGCGTGGAAGCTCGACGGCGACGCGGTGACGTACGCGCCGAGATCCTGGATGTGGGCTGCGGCGTTGGGCTGTGAAGGCATGGCTCCGAGTCTAGCGCCGTGCCCCCTGGCCGGACGGCTCTACACGGTCACGTTGAGGCCGGCCGAGTAGCCGCCGGACACTGACCCGGCCATGGTGGCCAACTGGTAGATGACGCCGTCGTCGCCGAAGACATTGTCCGATTTCAGCGTGGTCCGGGGGAAGTTCCGGGCGCTGGATTCGTAGCCGGCGGAGGCGTAGACCTCCTTGCACGCGGCGTCCGTCAGGGCGATCTGCGACACGGCGAGGACCTGCCCGGCGGCCGTCGCGTTGTCCATGGACTCGAAGACTTCGAAGTGGATGTGCGGCCAGCGGCCGCTGTACGCGCCGGGGAAGATGGTCTGGAAGGTGACCTGGCCGTTGGCGTCCGCCTCCTGGACGCCGCGGAGGTAGTTCTCGTTCTTGAGTCCGGCGTCGTACATCGAGTATTTGCCGTCCTTGTCGCAGTGCCAGGCATAGACCGCGGCCCCGGCCAGGGGAACGCACCCGCTGGCGTTCTCGAGCAGGGTCAGCGTGACGGTGAGCGGTACGCCGTCGACCTTGGTACTGGAGGTGCCGAAGCTCGACGTGATGTCCTGCCGGACCACACCCGAAACCGCCAGTACATTCGGGCCGTTGGAGCCATTGCCGGGATACGGTCCGGCCGTTTCCGCCGGGATTTCGACGCCGCACTCGGCGATCGCACGGGTCAGCGTGGGCGAGGCGGACGCTGACGGCGTGCCGGTCGCGGCGGTTCCGGATGCCGGTGCCGAACCTGCCGCCGTGGAGGACAAGGTGGCCGTGGAGCCGCCCGGGGTGCAGGCTGCCAGGGCGGCGGCCGTGCCGGCACCGAGGAACATGCCCAGCGAGCGGCGGCTCATGAGGGTGGAGAGGTCGAATTCCAGGCCGCGGTCGTGGTTGGGGTGCGGCTCGTGCGGTGGCTGCGGGGAAGAGGTCATGCGTCCATGGAACCCCGGGGCACTATGCCCCGACTAGGCCCCTCCTGTGAAGGAGCTGTGGCCTGGACCGGTGCGGGCCGGAGGCTGGCTGGGCGCGGGACATGCCCCCCCGCGGGCCCCCGGGACTGGACATGTCCCGCCCGGCCACTGGACATGCGCTCCCCTGGTGGCGGCGAATGGACATAGTGGCAACATGTCCAACCCTGCGCGCCTGGACTGGGCATGTCCCGTGGTGCGGGGGACCCCAAGGGCCACGCCGCCTGGAGGCCCTTGTGCGCTACGACGCCAGGCTGGCGCCCACGGTGACGGCTTCGGCTGGTGCCTCTGCCGCGGGCACGCCAGCCCCGGCGTCACCGGCAGCCGGGGACTTCCCGCCGTTCTTGCGGTAGCGCCACAGTCCGATACCCACCACGACGGCGGCAAGGGCCAGCGAGAACAGCAGCGATTCGCGGGTGGATTCCAGGACCACCATGCCGATCAGCAGTGCGACGATGCTGATGATGGCCATCCAGGTCAGGTAGGGAAAGAGCCACATTTTGAGCTGGAGGTCCTTGGCCGCCGCGCCCATCCGGCGGCGCAGGATCAGCTGCGAGCCTGCGATCACGAGCCAGACGAACAAGGCGATGGCCCCCGAGGTGTTGACCAGGAACAGGAATACGGTGTCCGGGGCAACATAGTTCAGGCCGACGGTGATGAAGCCGACCACGGTGGAGGCCAGGACAGCGGCGGCCGGAACGCCGCGCGTGGAGATCCGCATCCAGGACCGCGGCGCGTCGCCGCGGCGGGAGAGCGAGAACAGCATCCGGCTGGCGGTGTACAGGCCGGAGTTGAGGCATGACAGGACGGAGGTCAGCACCACGATGTCCATGATGGTCCCCGCGCCGGGGATGCCGAACAGTTCGATCACGGCGACGTAGGGGCTCTTCGCCACGGAGGCGGAGTGCCAGGGCAGAAGGGTAACCACGACCGCGATGGAGCCGATGTAGAAGACAAGGATGCGCCAGACGGTGGACTTCACGGCCTTCTTGACCGCATCGACCGGGTTTTCGGATTCACCGGCGGCAATGGTGGCGATTTCAGCGCCGAAGAAGGAGAAGACAACCACCAGGATGCCGGCCAGCACAGCGCCCGGCCCGTTGGGCATAAAGCCGCCGTTCTCCAGCAGGTTGCTCACTCCGGGGGCCGGAACGCCCGGGACGAGGCCCAGAATCGCCGCGACGCCGAAGAGCAGGAACAGCACAATTGCCGCGACTTTGATGGAGGCGAACCAGAACTCGAACTCACCAAAGGACTTCACCGAGCCCAGGTTGGTCAGGGTCAAAAGCACCGTCAGCAGCAGCGCCCAGACCCACTGATCGATCCCGGGCACCCAGCGGTGCATGATCGCGGCGCCGGCCGTGGCCTCGATGCCCAGGACAATGATCCAGAACCAGGCGTAGAGCCAGCCGATGCTGAACCCGGCCCAGCGGCCCAGGGCCTTGTCCGCATAGGTCGAGAAGGAACCTGTTTCCGGGTTTGCCGCCGCCATCTCGCCGAGCATCCGCATGACCAGGATGACAACGAGGCCTGCCGCCGAGTAAGCAACCAGGATCCCGGGGCCTGCCTGCTGGATTGCCGCGCCGGAGCCGACGAATAGGCCGGCTCCGATAACGCCGGCGATGGCGATCATGGACAAGTGCCTGGGTTTCAGGGACGTGGAGAGCTGCTGGTCAGCTGCATAAGGCGCCGTCCTTCGGGGATTGTGCGGGTCCGCGGGTGGGTCGTGAAACTTGTGTGGCGGACCACATTGACGTTTCACCCTAGACCGGGCCCGGGACCGCCTGTCCTGTGCAATCCCACAGACAGCGGACGCAAGGTCCGGGCACACTTCCAACAACACGGCCCTCAGAGCAACGAAGGTTGCATCACAGGCAAGTTTGAAATGTGCCTGAACCCACTGTTTCAGGCAAACAGCGGGCCCATCGGCCCGCTGCACCCAGCCGCCCGGCAGCCGTACCGGCTCAATAGTCCGGGTTGCTAGGCACCACCAGACCGGTCTCGTAGGCATACACCACGGCCTGGACCCGGTCGCGCAGGTGCAGCTTGGTGAGGATCCGTCGCACATGTGTCTTGACAGTGGCTTCGGAAAGGAAGTACCGGTGCGCAATCTCGGCGTTGGAGAGCCCCTCGGCCATCGCCCCGAGCATCTCGCTTTCGCGCGGGGTGAGGTCCTCCAGCAGCGGATCCTTGACGGGCCGGGCCGTGGTGGCGGATTCCGGGCCAGGGGCGCCGCCGGGGTCAGACTGCCCACCCGCCGTGGCCCCGCTGCCCCGGACATACGTTTCCAGCAGCCGCCGGGTGATGCGTGGTGCCACCACCGCGTCACCGCTCGCCACGACCCGGACGGCACTAATCAGGTCGGCGGGCGCCACGTCTTTGAGGAGGAAGGCCGAGGCGCCGGCCTGGAGCCCGGCGAACGCGTATTCATCAAGGTCGAAAGTGGTGAGGATGATGATCCTGGTGTGGGCCCCGGACGCGGTGATGGCCCGCGTGGCCTCGATCCCGTCCAGCACCGGCATCCGTACGTCCATCAGGACGACGTCGGGCCCGAGGTCGCGGACCTGACGGATGGCTTCGGCGCCGTCGGACGCTTCACCCACAATCCTCAGATCGTCCTCGCCCTCCAGGATCAGGCGGAAGCCCATCCTCAGGAGCGGCTGGTCATCCACCAGCAGGATACGGATCGGTCCGGTCTCGCTCATCGGTTCCCCTTGACTCATGTGCCGTTACTTTCCGTTCTCGCCGTTCCAGTGCAGGACGGCGTGCACGCGCCAGCCGTGATCGCCGCTGCGTCCGGCCTCGATGGTGCCCGCGTAGATCCAGGCCCGCTCCAGCATTCCAGCGAGGCCCTGGCCCGTACCCACGGATCCGAGGGGTCCCCGGGACCCCGACGTGCCGCCGGCGTCGACGGTGCCCTTTCCGTCATCGACGACGTCGATGGTGACCGTGGAGCCGTCCCGGACAATCGCCACGTCCACCCGGCCCAGCGAACGGCCGTAGCGCAGCACGTTCGTCAGCGACTCCTGCACGATCCGGTAGACCGTCAGCTGGAACGCGGCGTCGTCCGGCAGCGAGGGGCCGGTGTGCGTGTAGTGCAGCGGCAGCCCCGCCGTGCGGAAGCCCTCCAGCAGTTTGCCCAGGTTGTCCCCCGCCACGAGCGGTTCGCGCGGAGCGTTCCCGTCGGCCGAGTCGTCGCGCAGCACACCGAGGACGCGCCGCATGTCCGCCAGGGCGGTGCGGCCAGTGCGGGAGAGTTCCCCGAGTACCTCGGCCGCCCGCGCCGGGTCCTTCTTGACCACGACGGCGGCGCCGTCCGAAAGGCTGATCATCACCGTGAGGGAATGCGCCACGACGTCGTGCATTTCGCGGGCGATGCGGTTGCGTTCGGTGACCGACCCGAGCCGCGTGGCCCTCGCGGCCCAGGCGGCAATCTCGTTCTCGTGCTCGCGCCGCTGCCGGACCGAGACGCCGAGCCCGGTGGCAATGACGTTGGAAAGGGCGATGCTGATGCCGGCGGCGATGCTGCTGATCAGCTGGAAGTTCTCCGGAGTGTTCACCCCCATGTCCGGAAGCCTGCCATCCAGCGGACCAACGGCCAGCAGGAGGTACAGGAAGACCAGCGGCGCGGTGGCCGCCGTCAGGCACACCAGCGCGAACCGCCGGCTGCGCGCCACTGCCACGGAGTAAAGCGCAAACCACAGCCCGACGGAGACGTTGGAACCCCACGGATGCAGCACGGTCACGCCCACTTCGAGCACCGCCACCACGGCCACCACCGGTACCGGATGGCTCCGCCGGAACAACAGCGCCGCCGCGGCGGCCGCGAGGAGCACGGCGACCTGCCAGCCGCCGTCGCGCACAGATTCCGCGGCTGTCGGGACCACCAGCAGCAGATAGCAGGCCACAACAACGGCATCCATGGCCCGCGGATGCTGGAACAGGTAGCGGCGGATCCGGCCCCGGCGCCGGGCGGTGATTTCAGCGAAGGACGCGTCAGCCTGGCCGGCGGGCGCGCCCTTCACTGAACCTGCATCGATCATGCTCTGAGCCTAGACGAGGGGCCTAGACGTCCCGCCGCTTCAGCAGCACGGCGGCCAGGACCACCGGGACGACGACCCAGGCGCCCAGCACCAGGGCGGCCTGCCAGGCTTCCAGGGTGTCCGGGACATGCTGCACGGCGGTCATTGGTTCGACCGTGTTGCCGGGGAGGTACTTGCGGGCCTCGACAAAGAAGTCGCCCGGGATCAGCTGGAAGGCGATCGGTGCCACGAAGAACAGCCCGACCAGGCTCATGATGCCGCCGGCGGAGTTGCGGATCAGCGAGCCCAGGGCCATGCCGATGGCGGCGACGGCGGCGACGTAGAGGCTGTTGACGAGCAGCATCTTCACTGATTGCGAGCTGGCAAGGTCCAGCTTGAGGTTGTAGTTGTCCAGGATCGGCAGCGACACGAGGCCGGCCAGGTACACGGAGGCCGCGGTGAGGACGAATGCCGTCACCATCACCACGAGCAGCTTCGCGGCGTACGCCGGGAGCCGTTTGGGCACGGCCGCGAAAGTGGAACGCGCCATGCCCGTGGTGAACTCGGAACTCATCAGCAGCACGCCGAGCGAACCGAGGATCAACTGGGCGAACGCGATGCCGGACGTCGGGACGCCGACGGCGAGGTCCCCGCCCTGGGCGGCGAAGGCGGCTGCCGCTTGCGGGTCCGTGGCCGCGGCCTCAGAGAACTGTCCCGTTCCCCACGCGGAGAGGGCACCGAAGCCGACCACCACCAGGACGGTGCAGCCAAGCAGGATCACGGTGGACAGGAGGGTGCGGAACTTGATGAATTCGGAGTTCAGCACCCGGAGGAAACTGGGGCCAGGCCCGGTGCTGGTACCGGACATTCCGCCGGCAGGGGCTGCGCCGGCGTGCGCGCCGCGACGGGAGGGGTCAAGGGTGGTGGAGCTCATGGCTTAGTTGCCTCCGGACTGGACGGGGGCGGCTGCGCCCGTGGTGATCAGCGAGTGGTATTCGACCTCATCCTTGGTCAGTTCCATGTATGCCTCCTCGAGGCTGGCCTGAAGCGGGGTGAGTTCGTAAATCATGACGTGGCTGTCGAGGGCTGCGCGGGCGATCCCGCGCGGATCAAGGCCCGTGACCTCAAGCAGCTCGTTGTCCTGCAGCTCCACGGACACGCCGGTGCCGGCGAGCAGGCGCATCAGCTGGTCCGGCTGGTCGGTGCGGACGCGGGTGCGGATCTGGCCGTTTCCGGTGATGATGTCCTGGATCGGCGCGTCGGCAATGATCCGGCCGCGGCCGATCACGATCAGGTGGTCCGCGGTGACGGCCATTTCACTCATCAGATGGCTGGAGAGGAACACCGTGCGCCCCTCGGAGGCAAGATACTTGACCAGATTGCGGACCCAGACGACGCCCTCCGGGTCCAGGCCGTTGACGGGCTCGTCCAGGATGACGGTCTGCGGGTCGCCGAGCAGCGCAGCGGCGATCCCGAGCCGCTGCCCCATACCGAGCGAGAAGCCGCCCACCTTCTTCCTGGCCACGTCGGCCAGCCCTGTCATCTCGATGACGTCGTGGACGCGTTTCTTGGGGATGCTGTGCGTGGCGGCCATCGCGAGCAGGTGGTTGTAGGCGGAGCGGCTGGTGTGGACGGCCTTGGCGTCGAGCAGGGCTCCCACGTCGCGCAGCGGCGCGGCATGCCGGGCGAACGGGGTGCCGTTGACGGTGACGGTGCCCGACGTCGGCCGGTCCAGCCCCATGATCATGCGCATGGTGGTGGACTTGCCGGCTCCGTTCGGGCCCAGGAAGCCGGTGACCCGGCCGGCTTCGACGGTGAAGTTGACTCCGGCGACAGCGGTTTTATCGCCATAAACCTTGGTCAGGCCTCGTGCTTCGATCATGGAAGCGTTCCTTTGCGTAGCAGTGGGTTGGTGTACCCACCACGCTACCGAGGCGAAGAGCCGGATTCGCCGGTCTCAGGGATGATTCAGGGTCGAATCAGGGTAGTCCGGGAGGATGACAGGGCGAGCTTCAGGGGGCCGGCGAGTAGTACGTCAGGGCGCCGGGCAGCACCGAGAATTCGACGCCGCGCACCCCCGGCATGACCTCCCCGTCCACCGCGAGCACCATGGTGGTGTCCCCGGGTTCCACGCGGACGCTGGTGGATTCGCTGAGATGGGTGATCCGGGACGTCGCGACCGTTCCGGTCAGCACGGACCACAGCAGCCGGAGCCGGGCAAAGGATTCGTCTGCGGTGATCATCCTGAGGTCGAAGACGCCGTCGTCCAGGACGGGGCGGACCAGCGGGGCATGGTCGCGGGGGTAATACCGTCCGCGGCCGATGTACAGGATCCAGAGTTTGTGCCGCACCCCGTCCACGATCAGGGTGGTGGGTGTCCCGGCAGCGAAGGTCCGGAACATCGCGACGACACCGGCCAGGGGCTTGCCAAGCGCCGGCTGGAGCAGCTCCCGGCGGCGGACCAGGTTCGGGTACAGGCCGATGCTCGCGGTGTTGAGCATGGTCAGGTGCACCAGTTCGGGGCTGCCAGGGCGCCCGCGTTCGACGGCCACCAGGCCAAGGTCCGCCCGCGCCGCCTCCCCCTTGGTCGCGGCCTCGACGGCGGCCGTGAGTGATGGCGTTCCGGCATCCCGGGCGAAGTGGTTCAGGGTTCCGCCCGGCAGGACCAGAAGCGGGAGGGAACGCTCGACGGCGACTGCAGCCGCCGTCCCGACGGTGCCGTCCCCGCCCCAGACGCCCAAGGCGGCGACCCCGGGCCGGCTGGCGACCCGGGCGAGCTCCTCCGCGAGGTCCTCGTCCTGGGTAACTTCCTTTATATGCGCCTTGGGGAATACCTTCTGGAGTGCCCCTGCGGTCTCCGCCGAGTAGGAGCCGCCCAGCGTGTTGACCGCGATGCCCAGGCCTGCCCCCTCGGCGAGTTCGGCGGCTTTCACGGGGGTCCGCCGGACCTCGGGGAAGGGCGGTCGGACGGGCCACCATTTTCGCGTGACCATGGCAGCCCCTGCGCCGATCGCCGATCCGAAGAACACATCCGAGGGCCAGTGGGCTCCGGTGTGGACACGCGAGTAGGCGACGCCGGCGGCAAGGGGTCCCAGCGCCGCGCCGAGGGTCGGTCGCACCAGTCCGACACCGAGGGCGAACGCCACGGCCGAGGCCGAGTGGCCCGAGGGCATGGAGGAGCTGGTGGGTTGGGGGTGGACAAACCTGAAGGCCGGAAGGTGCTCCGGCAGCGGACGGGCCCGCGGCAGCAGGGTCTTGAATCCGAGATTCGTGACGGCGGAGGCCACGGCCTGCGCCAGCACCCCGTGGAGGGCAGCACGCCGCGTGCGCCCGGGGAACAGGGCCATAACGGCGGCGATGCCGATCCAGAGTTTGCCCTTGTTCGCCGCCGAGGAAAGACGCCGGAAGATTTCGTCGTGGTTGCCCCCGGGGAGATTGGACACGGCGCGGACGATTTTCCGGTCCAGTGCCTTAAGCCGTCGCGGCGCCTTCCCCAGCATGCTTCGCATCCAACCACCTTACTGCCGGCGCGGGCCGCTGGGCCGTCAGCCGCGGGCGGAACCGCCGTACGTCCCGTGGCAGCAGGGTCCGGCGGCAGCGTGCCAGCACGCCGGCGGATCGGTTGGCTAGGATGAGGCGATGACCCGAGTGCTGGACCCTCAGCGATTGTCAGCAGGCCGCGTGCTCGCGGCCAGTACCGCCTTGCTCACGCTGGGCGCGGTGCTCGGGGGGCTGCTCCTGGCGGACGTAAGACAGCCCCCGTTCCAGGGCCTGGACGAAGGCTGGTCCGGCTGGATCACGTCCCTGCGCAGTCCGTTCTGGGACGGCATCAATGGCTTCCTCAACCTGGCTGGTTACCGGGGCGTCCTGGTGCTGCATGGGCTGCTCGTCGTGGCCCTGCTGCTGCGCAGACGCCCGCAGACGGCCCTCTTCGCTGCTGCTGCCGGCGCCGCCGTCCTGGTTTTCACCCAGGTCCTCAAAGCGGGCATCCTCCGGGACCGGCCCGCCAACACAATCGTCCTGACCGACACGGGCTCGTTCCCCTCGGGCCATGTGGCGAGTACCGCGGCGTTCCTGGTGGTGGCAGCCCTCCTTGTCGGCCGCGCCTGGGGCGCGGTGCTCGCGGGAGTTGGGGTGCTGGCCATGATGGTCAGCCGCACCTACCTGTCCGCCCATTGGCTCGCGGACACCGTCGGCAGCGTGTGCCTGGCGGTCCCGGCGGTGCTCCTGCTCTGGCTGTCGTTCCAGAACATATGCATCCAGGAGAATGGAGACACCCGCCGGCTGCTTAGCTGGCGCGCAAGGACTTCGCGGCGCCGGCGAGCAGCAGCGCACCCAGAATCGGAATCATGATGGCCAGCAGCGCCAGCCGGATGCCGACCAGGTCCCCAAGGTAGCCCAGCAGCGGCGGGCCGGCCAGGAACGCGACGTACCCGATCGTCGAAACCACCGACACACGGGCGGCGGCGTGCCTGGGATCGTCGGCAGCTGCCGACATTCCCATCGGGAACGCGAGGGCGGCCCCCGCGCCCCAGAGCACGGCACCTGCAGTGGCCAGCCAGAAGTCGCCGGCCAGGACGAAGAGCCCCAGGCCCGCGGCGGCGGCGGCCATACTGGCACGGAGCACGGCCACCCGGCCGTAGGCATCAATCGCCCGGCCGCCGAAAAACCGCACCGCGGTCATGGCCAGGACGAAGGCAGCGAACAGCAGCGCCCCGGTGGACTCCGTGGCGTCCAGGCCGTCCACGGCGGCTTTGGCGATCCAGTCATTTCCGGCACCCTCGGTGAGTGTCGCGCCCAGCACCACGACGCCGATCAGCAGCGTCCGTCCGTCGCGCCAGGCCGAGCGCCCCTTGGCTTCCCGGGTTTCCCCGGACGCCGGCGCGGGGGCTGGCGCGTGCGGCAGGAAGTAGCGCGGGGCGAGCATGGTCAGTGCGGCGACGATGACGACGATGACCAGCAGGTGCGCGGGAAGCCCGACGCCCAGACCCGACAGGCCTGCCCCGATCAGTGCGCCCAGGAAGGCGCCGCCGCTGAAGGCTGCATGGAACTGCGGCATGATGGTGCGCCCGAGCTGGTGTTCGACGTCGGCGCCTTCAATGTTCTGGGACACGTCCCAGAACCCGATGCCCATGCCGAAGAAGAACAGTGCGATGGCGGTCCCGGGAACGGACCCGGCCAGCAGCGCCAGCGCCACCCCGACGCCCGCCATGGCGGCGACAAGGCCGGCGCCGCGCACGGCATTGGCTGTCCCGATCCGGCCCACAACGTGCCCGGCGGTGGGCAGGGCGATCAGGGAGCCCGCCGCCACGCAGAGCAGGAGGGTTCCCATCTGTCCGGAGGAGATGTTCAGGATGTCCGTCACCGCGGGGATGCGGGCGGCCCAACTGGCGAACACCAGCCCGTTGATTCCGAAGATCAGGAAGGTTGCCGCGGCGGCGGCCTTGAGCTGCGGGCGGGTTGCCGTTCCGGTCATACGATCACTACTTCCACCGAGTGCTGGGTGAGCTGGTCAAGTTCTTCGGGGCTGAACTGGCGGTCCGTGACGAGGACATCCACGTCGTCCAGGGACGCGACGAGCGCCACGGCGCTGGCGTTCCACTTGGTGCCGGAGCAGGCGGCGATCACCCGGCCGGCGGATTCCAGTCCGGCGCGCTTCACGGCCGCGTCGTCGAGGTCGTGGGCCAACAGTCCGTCCCGGAGGTTCAGCGCGCAGGGCGTGACCACGGCCGAGTCAAAGCGCAGGGAACGGATGTTGGCTTCCGTCATGGGGCCGCGGAAGGACTGTTCACCGGCGGTCAGGCTCCCGCCGGGCAGCAGCAGTTCGGGATGCCGGCCGGCGGCCGGGCCTCCCTGGGTCAGCGCGTTGACGGCCCGCAACGACATCGGCATCAGGGTCATTTGGCGCTGCCGCAACTGCCGGGCCACCTCGGTGGCCGTGGTGCCGCTGTCCAGCCAGACGTGCCCGCGGTCGGGCAGCAGGGCGGCGACGCCTGCCGCAATCCGCACCTTGACGGCATGGTCCTCGATTTCGCGTTGGCCGTATTCGGGGTTTTCGCCGCCCAGCACGAGGCTCCGGGCACCGCCGTGGACCCGGCGGAGAACGCCGTGGACGGCCAGGACGTCCAGGTCGCGGCGGATCGTCGCCCCGGAGGCGCCGCAGGCGGTCACGAGCTCATCGACGCTCACGTGCTCCCGATGGCGCAGCAGTTCAGCGATGCGGCGGTGGCGCTCCTCAGTAATCATGTTCAAATGCTAATCGAGCATGATCATTTAATCATTTGTTGCGTAAATGTAGTCTGGCGGGATGGCTGAAGAATTCTTCAAGGATGGCAAGGTCTCCGGCACGGGGGAGTATCTGGACGGCGAACGCCACGGCCGCTGGGTCTTCTACTTCCGGAGCGGCCAGGTGAAGGCCGAGGCCGGGTACCGTCACGGACAGCTTGACGGCGACTGCGTCTGGTATCGCGAAGGCGGAGGGCTGCTGCAGAAGGGCGCCTTCCGGGACGGACGGCAGGACGGCTTCTGGCAGCGGTGGCACGGCACCGGCGAACTGCTGGACGAGGGGGCGTTCGACGTCGGACGGAAGACCGGCGAATGGATCACCTACGCCCCGGACGGCACCGAGACGCGGCGCAAGACCTTCAACTAGCCCAACGCTCCCCCACGTTTCGCACGAAAAACACCAACCCTCTCTCATCGAGTGAGAGAGGGTTGGTGTAAAACGTGCCGGACGTGAGGGAGCGTTCTGCCTACCGCGTGACTTCCTCCAGCAGCTCGAGCACGTGGCGGTACTGGGCGCCTGTGGCCCGGGTCATGCCCAGTTCGCAGGTCCGGTTGCACGAGGCGTGGGCGGCGGCGCCCATGTGGGCCACCTCGGCGGCCTGTTTCGCGGTTGCCGAGGCCGTCAGTTCGGGGTGCAGCATGCCCCGGTCGCCGGCGAACGCGCAGCATCCCCAGTTTTCGGGGATCTCGACCCGCTCGGCCACGGCGCCGGCGACTGTCCCGAGGGCGTCGTTGAGGCCCATCCGGGTGGAGGAGCAGGTGGGGTGGAGGGCGAGGGACTCCAGTTTCCCGTGTTCGGGCAACCGGGGCAGGATGTTGCCCGCGGCGAAGTCCACGGCGTCCACCATGCGCAGGGGACGCTGCCCGGCGGAGGGTGTGTCCGATTCCACGGCCTGGCGCAGTCCCTCGGTGCAGGATGAGGCGTCGCAGACGATGGGAAGCTCGCCGTCCCGGGTTGCCTCCCGGAGGGCGGCCAGGGTCTTCTCCCGCATCGTTTCCTGGCCGGCGGCCATGCCCTTGGACGACCAGGGGGTGCCGCAGCACAGGCCGTCGATGCCGACGGGCACGAGGAGCGTGAGCCCGGCCCGGGCACAGAGCTGCTCAAAGCTGTACTGGACGCCGCGCCCTTCGGCGTCCGGCCCCGCTCCTGCGGGTCCGAACATGGTGCCCACGCAGGCCGGGAAGTAGACGGCGTCAACCGGGCCAGACGGCGTCGGACGCTTCCGCAACGAACCGCCGCCGGGCAGTTCGGCGGAATACAGCGGGACGGTGTCTGCGCCCAACACTGCCCGCGCTGCCTTGTTGGGCGGGGCGATGGCGGCGGCCGGGAGCTTGTCGACCACCGTCAGCGCCAGGGAGGCGCCGCGCGTAACGCCTTCCCAGTGCTTCGCGGCCGCGTTCCAGGCGCTGTTGGCGAGCGGACCGGCGTCCGCCGTCCGGAGGCGTTTCACGAGCGATCCGGTGTTGATGTCCACCGGGCAGGCCGTCTGGCACATCCCGTCCACGGCGCAGGTATCCACGGACTCGTATTCATAGTCCTTTTCCAGCTCCCGGACCAGCGCGGTGTCCCCGGCCAGCCGCGCGGATTCGATGGCACGCAATGTGACGATCCGCTGCCGCGGCGTGAGGGTGATGTCCTTGCTGGGGCACACCGGCTCGCAGTAGCCGCAGGAGACGCAGCGGTCCACTTCCTCCGCCACAGGCGGCGTGGTCTTGATGTGCCGCAGGTGCGCCCGCGGGTCCTCATCCATCAGCACGCCCGGGTTGAGCATGGCGGCAGGGTCGAAGAGCCGCTTGATGGTACGCATGACGTCGTAGAGCTCATCGCCGTACTGCCGGCGGACGAACGGGGCCATGACGCGCCCGGTCCCGTGCTCGGCCTTCAGCGATCCGCCCTCGGCCAGGACCAGCTCCACCATGTCCTCGGTAAAGGCGCTGTAGCGGTCCAGTTCGGCGGCGGTGGCGAAGCCGTCCGTGAGCATGAAGTGGACGTTCCCGTCCTTGGCATGGCCGAAGATCACACTGTTGCTGTAGCTGTATTTATCGAAGAGCCGGATCAGTTCCCGGCACGTGCGCCCCAGCACGGGGACCGGGACCACAATGTCCTCCAGCAGCGCGGTGGTGCCCTGGGGCCGCGCTCCGGCGACCGAGGCGTAAAGGCCCTTGCGGAGCTGCCAGAGCTGGGCGCGTTCCCGCGCGTCGCCGCTGAACCGGGCCGGGGCGGAGAGCCCGAGCCCGTGGAGGATGCCCTCGCCCTGGCCCTGGAGTTCCGCCAGCTGCCCGGCGGTGCCCGCGGAGTACTCCACAAGCAGGGCGGCATGGTCCCGGACCGCCAGGTCCTGCACGACGGCGGGCGTTCCCTTGAGCGTCTGGCCCACCTTGAGCGACAACGCGTCCATCAGCTCAACGGTGGCGGCCCCCGTCGCGACGAGGGCGGGCAGGGCAGAGTTGGCGGCCTCGAGGTCCGGGAACACCAGCAGGCCCGCAGCGGCATGCGGGAGCCGCGGGATCGTGCGGAAGACCGCTTCGGCCACGAAACCCAGGGTGCCTTCGCTCCCGACGATCAGGTGGGCCATGATGTCCACCGGGGTCTGGAAGTCCAGCAGGGAGTTCAGGCCGTAGCCCATGGTGTTCTTCATGGAGAACTGCTGCCGGATCCTCTGCACGGAGTCCGGATTGTTCCTGACCCGCGCGGCCAGCCGGGCGAGGCCGTCATGGAGCTCCGGCTCGAGGGCACGGAGTTTCTGGTTGGCGTCGGCCGCCGCGGTGTCGATCACGGTGCCGGAGGGCAGCACCACGGTCAGCGACTCCAGGGTGCGGTAGGTGTTGTCCACGGTGCCGCAGTTCATCCCGGATGAGTTGTTGGCGACCACCCCGCCGATGGTGCACGCTGCCTCGCTGGCCGGATCGGGCCCGAATTTCCGGCCGTAACGGGCGAGTCTCGCATTGAGCGCCCGCACGGTGACACCGGGCTGGACGCGGACCCGGGCGCCGCCGTCGAGCACTTCGATGTCCCTGAAGTTGCGTCGGACGTCCACGAGCACGCCGTCGGTGACTGCCTGCCCGCTCAGGCTGGTGCCGCCGGAGCGGAAAGTCAGCGGCACTCCTTGGGCCGCGCTGGCGCGCAGCAGCCCGCCGACGTCGGCGGCGCTCCCTGCCGTGACGACGGCCTGCGGGATCAGCAGGAAGTGCGAGGCGTCATGGGCATTCGCGTGCAGGTCGATCGCCCGGGTCTTCACCTGGGCGGGGTCCTGCACTGCCGAGCGGAGGCCGGCCAGGTCCAGGGGAGCCATCAGGGCACCATCCAGCCGAGCACGGGGGTGGACTGCAGGAAGATCAGCACGGTGATGAGCGCCAGGAGGCCCAGGCTCCAGCCGATGAGTTTGCGGAAGAGGGTCCCCTCGGCGCCGTCAAGCCCCACGGCCGCGGCGGCAACGGCCAGGTTTTGCAGCGACAGCATCTTGCCCATCACGCCGGCGGAGGAGTTGGCGGCGGCCATCAGCACCGGTGACAGGCCGGTCTGCACCGCTGCGGTGGCCTGCATCTGGCCGAACAGGGAGTTGGAGGACGTGTCGGAGCCGGTCAGGGCGACGCCGATCCATCCGATCAGCGGCGAGAGGATGGCGAAGAAGCCGCCCGCGGAGGCCAGCGCGAAGCCCAGGGTGGTGGTCTGGCCGGAAAGGTTCATCACGAACGACAGGCCCAGGACGGCGGTGACGGTGACGATCGTCCAGCGCAGCTGGACCAAAGTGTCCCGGTAGATGCGCAGCCCCTGGGATGCCGTGATCTTGTACAGCGCCATGGTGATCAGCCCGGAGAGCAGCAGCAGGGTGCCGGTCGCCTTGAGGTGGTCGAGCTTGAACTTGGTGGCCGCAACCGGTTTGCCGGCCGAATCGGTGATGTCCAGGCCGGGCCAGGCGAAGGTCACGCTGCCGACCTGGCCCAACCAGGTCTTGACGAACGGAAGCTGGGCCACGGAGAACACCGCGATGATGATCAGGTAGGGAGCGATCGCCATCCAGATCTGCCGGGGTTCGGGCCGGGAGTTATCGGTCGGGACCCCGGTGCCGGGGGCGGCGACGGCGGCAGACCCGCCGTCCCGGGAAGTGCTTCCGGTCGTTGCGGCAGCAGCGGCGTGCACAGCTTCCGGGGCGCTCTCGGCGGAACCGTCCATCCCGACGGTCTCCGTCGGCTGCCAGAACTTCAGCATCAGCAGCACGGCCGCCACGGTCACGACGGCGGCGACAACGTCAGTCAGTTCCACGGCGAAGAAGTTGGACGTGACAAACTGCGCCGCGCCGAAGGCGGCGCCCGCCACGAGGGCCACGGGCCAGGTCTGCTTGACGCCGCGGCGGCCGTCGACGATGAACACCAGCAGCAGCGGCACGACCAGTGCGATGAACGGCGTCTGGCGGCCGGCCATGGAGGACAGATCATGCAGCGGCAGGCCCGTGACGCCGTTCAGGGCGATGATGGGCGCGGCCATCGCGCCGAAGGCCACGGGAGCGGTGTTGGCCAGCAGCGAGACCACTGCGGATTTCAGCGGTTTCATGCCGGCTGCCATCAGCATGGCGGCGGAGATCGCCACGGGCGCGCCGAATCCGGCCAGGGATTCCAGCAGGGCGCCGAAGCAGAAGGCGATGAGGATTGACAGGATCCTCAGGTCGTTCGAGATGGAACGGATGGTGCGTCCCAGCACTTCGAACCACGGGGTGGCCACCGTGAGCCGGTAAATCCAGAGGGCGTTGACCAGGATCCACAGAATCGGGAACAAGCCGTAGAAGATGCCGGCCGCGGTGGCGCTCAGGGCCTGGTTCACCGGCATCTGCCAGCCGACGATGGCCAGCAGGAGGGACAGGGCCAGGCTGGCAAGGGCCGCCATGGGGGCTTTCACCTTGAAGACGCCCAGTAGAACGAAGAGCAGGACGAGCGGAAGTGCCGCGCAAAGGGCTGAAATCACCAGGGACCCGGCAATGGGATCGAGGATCTGCTGAAACATGTGTCTCCAGATTGTGTTAGGCGTCACAACTCCGTGGCGCCCTACGATTGTCTTACAAGTGCACATGCTGGTCAAGCCTGACCAGTTGTCTTGTCTGGCAAGATTGGGAGTGAATCAAGAAACTCTTGGCGGAATGGGAGCTCCGGTGGCCGGCCGAATTGCAGCAGTCTCGATCGTGGACGCGGTCGCCTCGGATCTGCGGAACCGGATCTTCGCCGGCGAGCTTGGGTCCGGCGACGCCCTGACGGAGTCGGAGGTCGCCTCCTCCTACGACGTGGCGCGGCCGACGGCGAAGGCCTCGATCGAGAAGCTGGTCGGCGAAGGGCTGCTGGACCGGGGAGCCCATAAGACCGCCCGGGTGGTCGAACTCGGCCCGGACTCCGTGCGGGACATCTATCTCGCCCGCGCGTATCTGGAAAGCGAAGTGCTGCGCCGGCTCGCAACCGCGCGGGAAGTGCCGGAAGCGGCGGTGCAGGCCAACCGCGACATCGCGGCGGTTCAGACCGGCGCCCCGATCGACGTCGTCGAACCGGACATGCGGTTCCACACCAGCCTGATCGACGCCGTGGGCAATGAACGCATCAGCCGGATGTACCGCTCGCTCGTGGGTGAGGTGCGGCTGTGCATGGTCCGGATCCAGTCCCTGCACCTCCTGGACACCGCGCTGATCCAGGCCGAACACCAGAGGATCCTCGAACTGATCGGGGCCGGACAGGGCGAGGCTGCCGCCGTGCTCCTCGACGAACACCTGGGGCGCGCCCGTGAGCGGCTGGTCGCTGCCATGGGAGGAACCGCCGGCCCGGAGGCCGCACAGCCGTCCGGCCTGTTGCCGGAGTAGTGTGCGCAAACACGGGCTCTAGCGGGCGCGCTCGACGCGTTTTTCGTCCCAGACCGGCTCGGCCGACTCATAGACCTTGCCGTCGGAGCCAAAGACCAGGAAGCGGTCAAAGGTCCGGGCGAACCAGCGGTCGTGCGTGACGGCGAGGACCGTACCCTCAAAGTGGTCGATGGCCCGTTCCAGCGCCTCGGCCGAGTGCAGGTCCAGGTTGTCCGTGGGCTCGTCGAGCAGCAGCAGGGTGGCACCCGAGAGCTGCAGCAACAGGATCTGGAACCGGGCCTGCTGCCCGCCGGAAAGGGACTCGTATTTCTGCTCCGACTGTGAGGCCAGCCCGTACCCGTCCAGCGCGCCGGCCGCTGCTTCGCGTCCCAGTCCCGAGCGGTGTTCATCGCCGCGGTGCAGGATTTCGAGCAGGGTCTTGCCCAGGAGGTCGGGCCGGACGTGGGTCTGGGCAAAGAAGCCGGGCCGGATCCGGGCGCCGAGTTTCACAGTGCCCTCGTGCGGGACTTCGGCGATATCGACGTCGGACACCGGCAGGTGCTCCCGTTCCGGGTCGGTGCCCCCGGTGGCGAGAAGGCGCAGGAAGTGGCTCTTGCCGGAGCCGTTGGAACCCAAAACGCCGACGCGGTCGCCGAACCAGACCTCCGTGGAGAAGGGCTTCATCAGCCCGGTGAGCTCCAGCTTCTCGGCGACGACGGCGCGCTTGGCCGTACGGCCGCCCTTGAGCCGCATCTGCACGTTCTGCTCGATCGGCAATGCCTCGGGCGGCCCGGCCTCCAGGAACTTCGCCAGCCGCGTCTGGGCAGCGTGGTAGCGGTTGGCCATGTCGGAGCGGAACGCGGCCTTGTTCTTGTACATGTTGACGAGTTCCTTAAGCTTCACGTGCTCCTCGTCCCAGCGCTTCCGGAGCTCCTCGAAGCGCGCATTCCGGTCCGCACGGGCCTCCACATAGGAGCCGAAGCCGCCGCCGTGGATCCAGGCCCCGGCGCCGTTGATGCCCGGTTCGAGGGTCACGATGCGGCCCGCGGCGTTGTTCAGCAACTCGCGGTCGTGGCTGATGAAGAACACGGTCTTCTTCGACTCGTTCAGCTTGGCCTCAAGCCAGCGCTTGCCCGGGACGTCGAGGTAGTTGTCCGGCTCGTCGAGGAGCAGCAGCTCGTCGGGGCCGGCGAACAGCGCCTCGAGCACCAGCCGCTTCTGCTCGCCGCCGGAGAGGCTCGACGCCGGCCGGTGCTGCGCCCGGTCGAAGGGAAGTCCGAGCGCAGCCATGCAGACCTCATCCCAGACCGTTTCGACGTCGTAGCCGCCGGCGTCTCCCCAGTCCACGATCGCCTGCGCGTACTTCATCTGGGTGGGCTCGTCGTCGTGTTCCATCATCGCCAGCTCCGCTTCGTCCACCGCGCGGGCGGCAGCCGCCAGCGCGGGGGGAGCGGCAGACACGAGGAGGTCGCGGACGGTGGATTCGTCCCGGACCTGTCCGACGAACTGGCGCATGATACCCATGTTCCCGGAACGGCCGATCACACCTTCGTCCGCGACAAGGTCGCCGGAAATGATCCGGAAAAGCGTTGTCTTGCCGGTTCCGTTGGGTCCGATCAGCGCCGTCTTGGTGCCGTCCGGGACCTTGAAGGTCACGCCGTTGAGCAGCTGGGTGCCGTCGGAGAGGAAGTAATCGATGTTGGAAACGTCAATATGAGCCACACTTCCATCCTCCCACGGGCGTACTCACGGCCCCGTCGTCTCCGGGCCTCAGCCCGCGGCGGTGAGGAACTCCTTCAGCAGCGGACCAGAGACGGTGGCGCCGAGCCCGCCCTCCTCGACGAACACGGCGACGGCGAGATCCCCGTGTACGGCCACGATCCATGCATGAGTCTTGGGCGGGTTGTCTGAACCGAACTCGGCGGTTCCGGTCTTCGCCCCCACGGGGGCACCCGGGACGGAGGCCAGGAACCCGGTGTGGCCGGACGTGACCACGGCACGCATCATGTCCGCCAGGGCGGCGGCCTCCGCCGTGGTGACCGGGGTACCGGAGGCCTTCGCCGGTGCCGCTGCGGACGGTGTGGCGGAAGCTGACGGCGTCGTTCCCGTTGACGCCGAGGCTCCGGATGCCGGGGACGCAACGGCGCCGGCGCCTGCCTCGTCAGCTCCGGGATTGAGCACCAGCTGCGGCGCGACGGGCGCACCCTTGGCGACCGATCCCGCCATGATGGCGGCGGCCAGCGGGGACATCAGCACCTTCCCCTGGCCGATCATCGACGCGGCGTGCTCCGTCCCCGAAGCCTCACCCGGAACCGAGCCCAGGAACGCTGCTGCACCCAGTGCCGGGGCTTCCACTGCGACGCCGAGGGACGTGGCGGCGGCCTCGAGCTGGGCCTGGCTGACCTTGTCGCGGGCGTTGATGAACGCCGTGTTACAGGAGTGCGCGAAAGCATCACGCAAGGTCACCGAGCCCAGCGAGGAGGCGGGGTAGCCTTCGGCGTTTTTGAAGGTCCGGCCGTCGACGGAGAGCGTTGCGGGGCACTCCACCGTGGCATCCGGGGTCATGCCGTTGCGGATCATGGCCAGGGAATCCACGATCTTGAAGATGGAACCGGGGGCGTACTGGCCCAGCAGCGCGGTGTCGTAACCCTTGCTGCCCGGTCCCGAGGCCGCGGCGAGGACGGCGCCGCTGGAGGGCCGGAGCGCCACGATGGCCGACGCCGGGCCCACCTTCCCCAGGATGTCCTCGGCCACCTGCTGGAGGTTCGGATCGAGAGTGGTTTTCAGGGGGGTTCCGACCTTCATATCAACCTGGAACAGGGCCCGGCGGCCGCCGTTGAGCAAGGTCTGGCGTTCCTCGGCTGTGAGGCCCGCCTTTTCGGCGAAGACCTGCGTGCCGTCGCTGCCGCGAAGCTGCGCGTCGTACTGCTGCTGCAGGCCGCCGGTTCCCGTGGTGTCCCCCGCTTTGAGCGCCCCGCCGGATTTCTCGATTTGTTCGGCATTCGCCTCGGCTGCGGTGCCCAGCAGGGCGCGGGCGAAGGTGCGGGTCGGTGCCAGGGGGAGGAAGTCGCGGATCGCACGGGCGCCGGGAATTTCGCCGATCTGATCGTCCGTAATCGTCCGGCCGTCCTCGCGCAGGGTGATGGCCGCGACGAAGGCCTCCGGGCCCGCCGCCTGGACCTGCTGGGCGTAAGCTGCGGGATCCACTCCCACCAGCTGGGCGAGCCGGGTGGCGGACGCCGCCGGATCGGCGGAAGCCAGGAGGGGCTTGTCGATGCCGACGTTGACGACCGGCCGGTAGGTCACCAGCTTGGCGTCCCCAGCGCCCAGGATCTCGGCCCGCTGCGGGGACTGGGACAAGGTGCCAAGGACTTCCCCTTCTGCCAGAGACGGCACCAGGAGTTCCGGGCTCCAGACGGTGAGCCACTTGTCGCCTGACTTCTTCAGCTGGGCGGATACCGTGTATTTCCAGTTGCCGGAGCCGATCTTCCAGCTGTAGTCCAGCGGGACCGTGGCGGTGTCCTTGTCGAGCGTCAGCTCTCCGGTCACGACCGCGGGCTTGACCGGGTCCAGTGCCTTGAACACCTTGTGGAGCTGGTCATTGGCGGCCCCGGAGTCCTTGCCGTCAAACGGCACCGCGCCGACGTCGAGCGCCGCGACAGCGGAAGCAAGCTGCTTCGCCGCATCCTGCGCGCCGGCGCGGCCGTCGGAGCAGCCCACCAACGAGCCGCCAAGAATGAGCCCAACCAGGGCAAGTGAAAGTTTTGATGAGTTCCCCATCGCGCCATTATGCACCGGACGCCGGACAATTTCCTTGTCACATGGTCCCCGCCGGCGGTCTGTGCGCGGCAGCGGCGGGCCGGCTCAGAAGCGCCGGATGATCCTGCGCTGCGTGGCCACGGCAATCGCCGCCGTGCGGTTGTCCACCCCGAGCTTGCCGTAGATATGCACGAGGTGGGTCTTGACCGTTGCCTCGGAGATGAACAGTTTTTTGGCGATGGCCCGGTTGCCCAGTCCCGTGGCGAGCAGCTCCAGCAGCTGGATCTCGCGGGCGGACAGGACGGGTTCGGGGTTGCGGATCCGGCCCATCAGCCGGGCGGCCACTTCGGGGGCCAGCGCAGTCTGGCCCGCCGCGGCGGAGAGCACCGCCTGGCGGATCTGCTCCGGCGGCGCGTCCTTGAGCATGTAGCCGCTGGCTCCGGCTTCCACCGCGGCGAGGATGTCAGCGTCGGTGTCGTACGTGGTGAGGATGAGCACGGGCGGGGCGGGCTGGCCGGCCGCGCCCGCCTTGATCCTACCGGTCGCGGTAACGCCGTCCATGCCGGTACCCATCTGCAGATCCATGAGTACGACGTCGACCGGCTCGCCGAGGGTATGGAGCCGGGAAAGCTCGGCCAGGGCAGCGCAGCCATCGGCCGCCTCGGCCGCGACGGCGATGCCCTCAAAATCGCCCAGCATGGCCCGCAGACCGGCCCGGACCACCGGGTGGTCGTCGACCAGCAGCACACGGATATCGTTCACAGTTGGTTCCTTGCCGCAGCATCCACGAGGGGAAGCCGGATGGCCACCACCGTTCCTTCACCGGCCGCGGACTCGATGTCCAGACTGCCGGCCAGCGCCGAGACCCGCTCCTGCAGCGACTTGAGTCCGTAGCCCGAGCCGTCGGGGCGACCGGCGGGGTCCGCGGCTGCCGGGGCATCGAAGCCGGTGCCGTCGTCGAAAATGTCCATCGCCACTTCGCTGCCCAGGAAAGACAGTGTCACGACGGCGGTGTCCGCCTTGGCGTGCACCCACACATTAGCGAGGCTCGCCTGCGCGGCCCGAAGCAGCGTGGTGCGGTACGGGTTGGGCAGTTCCACCGGGGTTCCTTCAAGGTCGAAGCGGCAGCGCAGCCGGGTGCCCCGGGCGGCTGCCTCGGTTTCAGTCTTTTCGCAGAGCCGGCGCAGGCTGTTCACCAGGGGATCCTCCGGCGAGTTTTCTGCTGAGTCCGCCGCTGAGCTATCTGCTGTTTCATCCGCTGTGTTTTCTGCCAAGGCAGGCGGCTGCAGGGCGCGGACAAAGTTACGGGCCTCGGCGAGGTTGGCCGAGGCGGTCTCCTGGACCGTCCGGAGCCGGTCCCGGGCCGTGGCGGTGTCCCCGTCGTCCAGTGACTTTTCTGCCGAGCGGCCCATCAGCACGATGCTGGAGAAGCCCTGGGCCAGCGTGTCATGGATTTCGCGGGCCAGTCTGGCCCGCTCGGCAAGCGTGCCGGCGTCGTGCTGGCTGCGGGCAAGTTCGGCCCGGGTACGGCGCAGCTCCTCGGCGGCGAGCCGCTGGTTTTCGGCTTCCAGGTAGAGCGCCCGGTATGCCAGCCCGGTGACGACGGCAAAGGCTGCCCCGAATGCCGGGCCCAGCACCATCGGCAGCTGCAGGGCACCGCCGTCGGCTCCTGCGTTGTGGATCCACAGAGCCACAATCACCAGCACGGTGCTCAGGGCGATCGCCGGCAAAGCCAGCTGCAGCGGCAGCACATGCAGCTGCAGGAAGAACAACGGGAAGGCCAGCCAGACAAAGTCGGAGCTGGCCCAGATCAGCAGCAGCCAGAACAGGCAGACGGCGCCCAGCCACCAGGCCGAGTACGGGCGGGGATCGAACCGGGACGTATCAACGGAATGCCGCTTCTCCAGGACGGTTCCCAAGAGGTAGACCGCGGCCAGAACCAGTGCGAGGGACAGGGCGAGCCAGTTCGTGCCCTGGGGGCCCGAGCCCAGCAGCCGCGCCAGTGCGACGAGCAGCAGGACGGCGAAGCCGCAGTGCAGGCACACCCGCAGGACGCGCAGAATCACGGCGGCATCGGTCGTTCCTGCCGTGGCGGTGCCTGCCGGCGCTGGGCGATCGTTGCCATCCATGCCTTCAGCGTAGTGCGGGGGCGGCACGTTACCGGCCGATAACCCTTCCGTCCGGGCATTATCAACCTTTTGGTTGACCCGGGGTCCGGTAGTCGTTGGGGCCGCTAGACGCCGAGGGGCGGGACCGCCAGGTCAAATATGTCTTTCAGGGCATATTTAGCGGCGTGGTATCCCGGCATCCCGGTCACACCGGGTCCCGGAGGAGTGGAGGAGGAACACAGGTACACGCCGGGAAGCGGCGTCCGCCAGGGCACGGGGCCCAGGACGGGCCGCCGGATGATCCCGCGGAGGTCCATCAGTCCGGCGCTGAAGTCGCCGCCGACGTAGTTCTCGTTGTACACACCCAGCCCGGCCGCGGTCGTGACGTGGTGGCTGAGGACGAGGTCGCGGAACCCGGGGGCGAAACGCTCCAGCTGGGTGATCACGGCCTCCGCCATGTCAACGGTGGAACCGGCCGGCACATGGCAGTAGCTCCACAGGACATGCCGCCCCGCGGGCGCCCGTCCGGCGTCGAAGCGCGAGGGTTGGGAGACCAGGACATAGGGCCGTTCCGGATGCCGGCCCGCGGCGACGAGGTTTTCCGCCTCGGCCATCTCCGCGCGGGTGCCACCCACGTGGACCGTGCCGGCGTCGGCCAATCCGGGCGCCGTCCAGGGGACCGGTCCGGAAAGGATGAAGTCGACCTTGCAGGCCGCGTTTCCGAACCGGAACGACTCAAGGGCGCGGCGGTACCGGTCCGGGAGCCTGCCCTCCGCCAGTCTCAACAGCCCCGTCGGTGCCACGTCCAGGAGGGTGGCCCGGACCGGGGGCAGCTCCGCCAGGGACCCGATCCGGGCGCCTGTTTCCACCGCCCCGCCGTGCGCTTCAAGGTCCGCGATCATGGCCCGGGCGATCGCCGCGGAACCGCCGAGGGGGACGGGCCAGCCCACGGTGTGGGCCAGTGTGCCCAGCATGAGGCCGGCTCCGGCCGCGGCGGGGGCCGGCAGCTGCGAGACTGCGTGCGCCGCGACGCCGGTCAGCAGCGCGGGCGCGAGATCCTCCCGGAACCTCAGCCCCCAGAGCGGTGAGCCCTGCTCCAGGACCCGGACGCCGAACAGGGCGGCCGCCGCAGGGTCCCTCGGCAGGCGCAGGAGCTGGTTCAACGTCAGGTCCGTGATGCCGTCCGCGCGGTGTACGAGCGGGCCCATGAGCCGTGTGAACGCGGCGCCGTCGCGCCCCAGACCGGCTGCCGTTCGCTCAAGGGAGCGGTAGGCAAGGGCCGCCCGGCCGCCGTCGAGCGGTGTGCCGTACGAGACCTCGGGAACCTCGAGCCGGATCCGCCGGGACAGCTCGAACTGCCGGAAGAACGGCGAGGCCAGGGCCATCGGGTGGACCGCCGAGCAGACATCATGAAAGTGGCCGGGCAACATGAGTTCCGCTGTGCGCAGCCCGCCGCCGGGAGTCGGCGCCGCCTCGTAGACGTGCACCTTCAGTCCGGCGCGTGCCAGCGTCACCGCCGCGGCGAGCCCGTTCGGTCCTGATCCGACGACGGCGACATCAGGCATCCGCGGACACCTTGCGCCAGGGCAGCACGGATGCTGAGGGGTGCAGCAGATCCACCCGCAAGCGGTCCGGAACGCCTTCGAACGGCCCGCCCTGCGGATCGTCCATCCCCTGCCGGCGGACCACGTCATAGCGGGGGTCCCAGATGTCCCAGGCCACCCGCGCCATCAGGTAGCCGGTGGCGATCATATGGAAGACCACGGCGAGGACGTAGTAGGGCATATCAATATTGTGCTGGGAGACGCCGCCGCTGGTCACCTGTCCGAGGTACAGCCAGACTGCCGCCCAGTGCAGCCCTTCGAAGGTCTGCCAGATCAGGAAGTCCCGCCAGCGCGGCCGGGCCAGGGCAAGCAGCGGGATGAGCCAAATCACGAACTGGGGCGAGTAGACCTTGTTGGTCAGGATAAACGCGGCAACGATCAGGAAGGCGAGCTGCGCCAGCCGGGGCCGCCGCGGAGCGGCAAGGGCCAGGACTCCGACCAGCACACAGGCCAGCACGAACAGGTTCAGGGCCAGGGTGTTGATCGACTCCGCCTGCAGGGGGAGCCAGCCCAGGCGGCCGGCGACAAGGTTGTAGGCAAACCAGGGCGAGCTGTAGCCGGCGGGCCGGTCCTCGGTGAACTGGTAGAAGTATCGCCAGCCCTCCGGGTTGACGGCGGCGACGGGGATATTGACGGCCAGCCACGCGGCGGCGGCGGCGCCGGCGGTAACCAGGATTGCCCGGACCCTCCCGGTCCGCAGGGCAAGGAGCAGGACCGCGCCGAGGATCAGGACCGGGTAAAGCTTGGTGGCAGTGCCCAGTCCGATGAAGATCCCGGCCAGCACGAGCTTGTTCCGGGAGAAGCAATACATGCCGAGGGCGAGGAGGCCGACGGCCCACATGTCCCAGTTGATGGTGCCGGCCAGGATAATGCCGGGGGCCACCGCCACCATGGCTGCGTCCCATGCCCGGCGGCGGGCCATGCGTGCGGTGGCGAGCACCGTGACGATCCAGACGGCGACGATCAGGGCGGCGTTGATGTCGAAGTAGGCAAGAATCCGGCCCGCGGAGACGCCCTCGCCGGGCACCAACAGGGCCGTGGCGCCGGCGATGAATCCCATCAGGACGGGGTATTCGAAGAACGTCCCCTGGGTGATGAAGGGAAAGGCTCCGGCCCCGAGGCCGCGGTTCTTGAACAGCTCCGGGAAATCCGAATAGCAGGTTGCATAGAACTGGCCCGGGGTTTCCCAGCCGCTGGTGCGGCAGTAGGACTTGAGGAGGATGCCGGCCGCGGCTGCCAGGACGGTGAGCAGGATCAGGACGCGTTCGACGGTGAAGAATCCGGGGGAGACGATGCCGGGGGCCGAGCGGCGGCCCATGGGTCCGCCGACCAGCTCCGTGAAGTTCCTCAGCAGGGGGTCGCTGCGGCTCGGGATGACCAGTCGGACACGTCTGCGGTGCTCCGGCGGCTTTGTCTCCTGCATGTCCCCGAGCTTACCGGGGCGGCTGCGGGTGGCCGTGCTGCGCCGGGCGGTGACACAAGGTGTGGCTCAATGGCCGGCCAGGCGGGTGCTTAAAAGGGGGAGCCCACGCGTCGCCGCGTGGGCTCCTTGCGGATCAATTCCGATGTCAGTCATCAGTTCCTCCTTCGATGGCCTGGACCGGCCTCAGCGGATGAGGCCCATCTGGTGCATCACGACATAGACGTCTTCGCGCTTCTGGTCGAGGAGTTGTCCGTTGAACAGCGTCGTGTGCCTTGGGGCCGGCTTGAGGCTCAGGCGCAGGATTCTTTGGAGTTTCTGCTTCATGGTGGTCACCTCCCTCCGGTGGCTCGCGCTGCGTGGTCGGGCTGTGGTGCTGGCAATAGTCACGATGGACCTTTCTTTGGTGGCGCCGGAAATTTGGGGAGTAATTGGGCATGACAATTAAGGCCTCTGTGAATTAAGGAAGAAAAGGCCGCAATTGGGCACGTAAATACCCGGCAATAATTCAAGGATTTCGCAAGAGCGAAAGAATGGCCCCTGGCCGCGCGAAGCCGCACCCCCAACAGGAAGCTGGGTTCCGAACTTTGGGGATGCTGCGCAACCGTGTGGGTCCGCCCGGGTCAGTCCGCTGCTACGTCTCTTCCGGGAAGGAAGGCGACAGTTTCGCCCTGGCTCGGGGTCCTAAGGCTATGGGAATAGCCCGCGAGCGGAGGGGTCAGGAGGCAGTCGGGCCGAAATGTGGGCGCGTGTCAGCGTCAGAGGCCGGGGTGGCGGTGACGAGGTACATCCGTCCGCTAGTCAAAGTAATCATTTCTCCCAACCTCCTTTTCTGTTATGCCGTGGCTCCGGCTGACTGGCCGGGCGACGTGCGCCTCGACCCCGGCAGGGCGCTCTGGGGTCAGAAATAAAAATACACCATAAATGCGGTCCGTGACTACCGCATTCATAAACTTTCTTGAAATTACTTTCTCAACGCATTTACAGGCCCCAGCGGACCACTGCCGGCGTCTTCTTATCCCAGCCGAGGGTGCAGACTTTTGCGGTCCCCAGGATGAAATGCCGCCCGTCGTGGGGATCAAGCCCCAGCCACCGTGCGGTGAGGATTCGGGAGAAATGTCCATGGGCCACGATCAGGACGTTGTCCAGGCCCGATTCGAGTACCCTGGCCACGATCTTGTCCGCGCGCGCGGCGACGTCGTCAAGGGCCTCGCCGTTCGGCACACCATGGGTCCAGATCAGGTACTCCGGGTTGTCCTTGCGGATGAGGTCCGAGCTGATGCCCTCGTAGTCGCCGTAGTCCCACTCGACCGCGAGCGGCTCCAGCTGCGCGTCGGGGAAGCCGGCCAGTTCCGCCGTCCGCCGCGCCCGGCGCAGCGGGGACGTCAGCACCAGGTCAAAATCGACGGGGTCGAGCACCTTGCGTGCCTCCACGGACTGTTGCTCGCCCTCGACGGTAAGCGGGAGGTCGGTGAGGCCTGTGTACTGTCCGCTCTTGGACCACTCGGTTTCGCCGTGCCGGAGGATCCACAGCTGCGGGCGGGGGCCGTTGGACGGTGCAATCACTTAGGACTCCTCAGTTGACAGTGCGACGGCGGACTCGGGTTGCGCTGCCCACCATTCGTGCAGTTTGGCCTCGGCCACGTCGGCATCCAGCGGGCCGTGCTCCATCCGTTCCTCCAGCAGGAACTTGTAGGCGCGACCGACAACGGGGCCAGGTTTGAGTCCCAGGAGTTCCATGATCCGGCCGCCGTCGAGGTCCGGGCGGACGGCCTCAAGGGATTCCTGCTCCCGCAGGGTGGCGATCCGGGCCTCGAGATCGTCGTAGGCGAAGGCGAGCCGCTCGGCCTTGCGCTGGTTGCGGGTGGTGACATCCGAGCGGGTCAGCCGGTGCAGCCGTTCCAGGAGCGGACCGGCGTCGGTGACATAGCGGCGGACGGCGGAATCGCTCCAGCCGGCATCGCCGTAGCCGTAGAAGCGCATGTGCAGCTCCACCAGTTTGGCCACCGCCTTGATGGTGTCGTTGTCGAAGCGCAGCGCCTTCATCCTTTTGGATGTCAGCTTGGACCCGACCATGTCGTGGTGCCGGAAGCTCACCGCGCCGCCCGGTTCGAACCGGCGCGTGGCCGGCTTCCCGACGTCGTGCATCAGAGCCGCGAACCGCAGCACGAAGTCCGGACCCGGCACGGCGCCGTCGGCAGCCGTTTCGAGGGCGGCGGCCTGCTCCAGGACCTGGAGCGAGTGCTGGTAGACGTCCTTGTGCCGGTGGTGTTCATCGGACTCGAGGCGCAGGGCGGAGACCTCGGGCAGCACAAAGTCGGCCAGCCCCGTGTCGACGAGCAGGTCCACGCCGGCCCGGGGATGGGCCGCGCAGATGAGTTTGACCAGTTCCTCGCGGACGCGTTCGGCGGAGATCATGGTGATCCGTTCCGCCATCCGGGACATCGCGGAACGGACGTCCTCGTGGACCGTCACGCCCAGCTGGGCGGCGAAGCGGGCGGCGCGCATCATGCGCAGCGGATCATCGGAAAAGGAGGATTCGGGGGCGCCCGGGGTGGCGAGGATCGAAGCGTGGAGGTCGCGGACCCCGCCGAAAGGATCCACGAGTTCCAGGGCAGGGAGGCGGAGGGCCATGGCGTTGATCGTGAAGTCGCGGCGCAGCAGGTCATCCGTCAGCGACTTCCCAAACGCCACGACGGGTTTGCGGGAGTCGGGATCGTACGCTTCCGCGCGGTAAGTGGTGATTTCGATCTGGAAGCCGGCCTTACGCATCCCGATGGTGCCAAAGGCGCGCCCGATCTCCCAGTAGTTGTCAGCCCACCTCTTGATCAGGGCAACCGTCTGGTCCGGCGTGGCGTCGGTGGTGAAGTCCAGGTCGGGGGACACCCGGCCAAGGAAGAGATCGCGAACGGGGCCGCCCACCAGGGAGAGCTCGTGGCCGGCATCAACAAACCGTCGCCCAAGCTCCAGGACCACAGGGTCCACCTGGAAATCAACGGTGTGCGAGTCAGTCTCGTGATGTGGGTGCGCCATAGTTTCTTAAGCTTGTCAGAAATCCCGGCCAGCACCACACCGAATCGTCCCTGAGTCCGGCTGTTGGCGCTGAGCGCGGGGACGGAAGGGGCGATCCACTTTCCCGGCCGTCCACTTTCCTGCCATGTTTAGGTCATCAAGTGCGTACAAGAGTCGTTAGAGTGGACTTCATGGCCCATCCCGTACCGAGCGCTCCCGGCAGGAGGACAAACGCACCGTTGCCATCGGCAATTGGTGCCAATGTCGCGCCGGTGCAGCACTCCGGACAGGCCTCCCTTCCCACTGTGGAGGAAATCTCCGCGGGCGGCGTTGTGGTGGACACCTCCGACGGCGAACTCCGCGTGGCGATCATTGCCCGCCTTAATCGCGGCGGACGGCTGGAATGGTGCCTGCCGAAGGGCCACCCGGAGGGCAAGGAAAGCAACGAGGAAGCCGCCGTGCGTGAGATCGCGGAGGAGACCGGCATCGAGGGCAAGATCCTCGCGCCGCTGGGCAGCATCGATTACTGGTTCACGGTCAGCGGACACCGCGTGCACAAGACCGTCCACCATTACCTGCTGCAGGCCACGGGCGGGGAACTGACGATCGAGAATGATCCGGACAAGGAAGCCGTAGACGTCGCCTGGGTTCCCATCCATGAACTTGCACGGAAGCTCTCCTTCCCGAACGAGCGCCGCATCGCCGACCTCGCCAAGGAAGTACTGCCGGAGCACCGCTAGGGCCACACAATCCCCTCCAGGGGACGCGGATAGCGCCTTAAGCTGTGTCCGGGTGAGACGATGAAGACAATGTCATCTGCCAAACCCACCCCCGTGCCCTCCGGCCCCGCCGATTCCAAAGCTGTCCAATCCGGAGAAGTCCGTTCCAGCGCCATCATGGCCGCGGGAACGCTGGTTTCGCGTTTCCTGGGCTTCGCCAAGACCTGGATGCTGGCGGCGGCCCTCGGCCTGGGGTCCACCGTCAACGACACCTTCATCAACGCGAACAACCTGCCGAACCTGATCTTCCTGTTGGTGGCCGGCGGCGTGTTCAACGCCGTCCTGGTGCCCCAGATCATCAAGGCGAGCAAGGCTCCGGACAGGGGGGCGGACTACATCAGCCGGCTGCTGACACTGGCCGTCCTCGTGCTGCTGGCCCTCACGCTGCTGGTCACGCTGCTGGCACCGTGGGTCATTCAACTGACCACACAGGGTTATTCGCCGCAGCAAAAGGCCCTCGCGGTGTCCTTCGCATTCTGGTGCCTCCCGCAGATCTTCTTCTACGGCCTGTACGCCCTGCTGACCCAGGTGCTCAACGCCCACGGCGCGTTCGGGCCCGCGATGTGGGCGCCGATCCTGAACAATATTGTCGCGATCACCGGACTGGGTATGTTCATCGGCATTATGGGCACCAACGCGGCCAACCCCCACACGCTGGACACGTGGAGCTCCACCCAGACCTTGCTGGTGGCCGGGTTCTCCACCATCGGTGTGATTGCCCAGACCGCCATCCTGCTGGTCCCGGTGTTCAGGCTCCGGCTCGGGCTGCGGCCGCGCTTCGGCTGGCGCGGGGTGGGGCTGGGCCAGGCCGCCAGGCTGAGCGTCTGGACTCTTGCGACGGCCGCCGTCGGGCAGTTGGCGTTCCTCTATGTCATGCGCATCGCCACGATCCCCGGCGCGGAACGGTTGCGGCTGGAACAGGCAGGGGACCCGGCCGCCCACTCCTTGCCGGGCAACGCCGTGCTGGAGGTGGCGAGCCAGCTCTACCTGCTCCCGCACTCCATCATTGCCCTGTCCCTGGCTACGGTGCTGTTCAACCGGATGACGCGGGCCTCGCAGGACGGGGACCGGGCTGCGCTGCGGAACGCGCTCTCGCACGGGCTGCGGACCATGGCCGTGGCGACGGTATTCGGGGCCCTGGCCCTGTTCGCCCTGGCCGGACCGCTGGGCATGTTCTTCTCCGGCGGGGTGCCCCAGGACGGCGTCATGCTGGCCCAGACGCTGACCATCCTTGCCCTCAGCACGCCGTTCATGAGTGCCAACTTCATGATGTCCCGCGTGTTCTACGCCAACGAGGACGCCCGGACACCGTTCTTCATCCAGCTGGTGCTGGCCCTCGTGAACGTGGTTGCCGCCTTCAGCATCCAGTTCCTGCCGTTCGACCAGATCATCTTCGCCATCGCCATCCTTTATACAGGCGGCAATATCCTGTCCGTGATCGTCAGCGCGGTCTTCCTGCGGCGGCTTCTCGGGCACCTGGACGGCCCGCGGATCGCGAACTCCTACATCCGGATGGGCTATGCCGCGCTGGGTTCCGCACTGGCCGGTGCCGTGGCTTTGTGGCTGCTGGGCAGCTACAGCCGGGACGGCTTCGCCTGGAGCACCCCCATGGCCGCGCTGGTAACGATCGTCGTCGTCGGTCCCGTCATGCTGGCGGCCTACCTGCTCCTGCTGAAACTCTTCCGGGTGACCGAGCTGAGCGACCTCCTGCAGCCGCTGCTGGGCCGCCTGCGCCGCCGCCCGGGGCAGGAGGCCGCTGCCGGGAATGTTCCTGACCATGCCGCTGCGGCGCGTACCCGGCCGGAACGCGCCACTGTCTCGGTGGACACCGGACTCATTCCGAGGATTTCCGGGGAATTCGACGCCACATCCTTCCGTGCCGGACCCGACCTGGGCGAACAGGACGAACGGGGCGGGCGCGCCGGACCGGAAGGCGGCTACCTGCCCGCCGAGGATCTGCCCAGCAGCGCGGAGGGCGGCCTGGGCGGCGATGTCCCCCTGCCCGGGCGCAGGACCTATCAGGGCCCGGCCGGTCACAACCCGCATTTTCCGTTCGGCGGAAAGAAGAAAAAATAGTAACCAGTAGGCTTCGCAACGCCGTGCTTCCGAGGCCGGGACACTGCATCGGCTAGGATCGAAGACTAACAAGGGGAGTTGCAGACCACGGGTCCACCGGCTTACCGGGCGACCTGCAGTCGCTGATGAAGTGGTCAGTTCAGCAGTTCCCGGACAGTCTAGGAGGAACCCGTGTCCCACCCGATCGATGTCGGATCAGTACTAGGTGGCCGTTACAAGGTCACTGCCACTGTACTGACCTCACATGACCAGGATCTGGTGCTGGACGGTGTGGACCAGGTGCTCAACCGTTCCGTGAGCATCCTTGTGGCCGGGCCCGGCAACGCGGATCAAGTGGCACAAAGTGCCCGGGAAGTGGCCACCGGCGAGCGTCCCGGCAGTGTGCAGATCCTCGACCTCGGGGTCAGCGACGACACGACATACCTCATCACCAACCACACCTCGGCTGCTGACCTGCTGGACCTCGTGGTCTCTTCCAACCCGCCGTACGTCGAACCGTTCTTTACCGACACGCTGGGCAGCGAAATCTTCGGCCAGCCGCGGTCCAACGAGCCCGAAACCTACGACGGCCTCTACGACGAAGAAGAAGTAGACGCCGGGTATATCAACTACGGGCAGAACCAGCAGCAGGCCGCACCGGCATCGAACGCCAAGCCGGTTGTGCCCCCTGCCTCCGTTGCCCGCGCGCCGTCGCGTCCGGCGTCGTCGCCCGCTGCCGGCGCCGCGGGACTCGGTGGTGCCGCGGCCGGCGGTGCTGCCGCCGCAGCGGCGTCCGCCCAGGCGAAGTCCCCCGACACTGCGCCCCAGGAGGCCACCCCGCAGGTAACGGCTCCCCAACCGGTGCAGGGAGGTGCCCCCGCCTCAGCTGCACGCAATTCGACGCCGCCTGCACCCGCCGAAACACCCAAGGTTTCGCTGTGGTCCGACGACGACTACGATCACCCCGCTCCCGACGACCGGCAGGCTTCCCACCAGGATCGCGTACCGGCGTCTGCCGCCGCGGCCGGAAGCGCGCCTGTGGACCGGGACCCCGGGTTCTTCCCGGGCTCGGCCCGGAGCAACGGCTCGGCCGCGGATGACGAGTACTACGGCAAGGATGAGGAACCCCAGCGCGGGCCTCGTTCCATGCGCTGGCTGGTCGGCGGACTCCTTGCCGCGGTCCTCGTGGTCGGACTGGTTCTTGCCGTGACCAATCTCGGCAGCCTTTTCAAGAGCACTCCGCAGCCCGTAGCGAGCGGCAATGGGTCCACCAGTGCCCCCGGTTCGACCACGGCAGGGCCTTCGGGTAGCGGCAGTCCTGCTCCGGCCGCCGGTCCGCCCACCGTCGAAGGCGTTACACGGCTGGGCAACTTCGACTTCGCCGGAACCTACGATGGCGACCTCGTCAAGACCGTCGACGGCAACGCCGCCAGCTACTGGTCGGACATGGAATTCGCCACTGACAACTGGGGCGGCCTGGCCAGTGAAGTCCCTCTCGTCGTCAAGCTCAAGAGCCCCGCCAAGGTCTCCTCGGTAACCCTCAGCCAGTTGGGAGCATCGGGCGGCAGCATCAGCGTCTTTACCAATGACCGTGCGTCCCTCGAGGGCGCCAAGCTGGTAGGCAGCAACAGCTTTACTTCACCGGACCTGACGATGCCCCTGCCTGAACCCACCACCGCGCAGTATGTCATCGTTTCGATCAAGGCGCTTCCCAAGCTCGCGGCCCCGAAGACCCGCTACGGATTTGGCCTTCGCCTGGCCGAAATCAAGGTCCAGTAGCTCGTCCGTAACCCAGGCAATGACCCCGCGGTCCCCGGTGCCCAGACGGTACCCTGAGTGATGGCGTCCTCCCGCGGCGCCCCGTCCGACTGGAATATTCAGCACCAAGTAGTAGTTGTGCCATGTGGCCGGCCACCCAGGCGGGCGCATCGACAAAGGAAGAGGTTCACCGTTCAGTGAGCAACGCAGAAAACACCGCGTCCGAAGTACGTGATGTCATCATCGTCGGCTCCGGCCCCGCGGGCTACACCGCCGCGGTGTACACGGCGCGCGCCAACCTGAAGCCGCTGCTCCTGGCAGGGTCCGTTACCGCCGGCGGCGAGCTGATGAACACCACGGACGTCGAGAACTACCCGGGTTTCCCGGATGGCATCATGGGCCCGGACCTGATGGAGAACTTCGAGAAGCAGGCCGCCCGGTTCGGCACCGAAATCCAGTTTGAGGACGTCACCGAACTGGATCTCGACGGCGAGATCAAGACGGTCACCATCGGCTCGGGGGAGACCTTCCAGGCGCGCTCCATCATTCTGTCGACGGGTTCGGCCTACCGTGAGCTCGGCCTGCCCAACGAGAAGCGCCTCTCCGGCCATGGTGTCAGCTGGTGTGCAACCTGCGACGGTTTCTTCTTCAAAGACCAGGACATCGCCGTGATCGGCGGCGGCGACTCCGCGATGGAAGAGGCACTGTTCCTGACCAAGTTCGCGAAGTCCGTCACCGTCGTCCACCGCCGCGACACCCTGCGCGCCTCCAAGATCATGGCCGACCGCGCCCTCGCACACGAGAAGATCAGCTTCGTCTGGAACAGCGGCGTCGAGGATGTCCTGGGCGAAGACAAGGTCACCGGTCTTCGGTTGAAGAATCTCGTGGACGGCACCGAGACAGAACTCGCCGTCACAGGCGTCTTCGTGGCGATCGGCAACGATCCCCGCACCGACCTCGTCAAGGGCAAGCTGCATCTGACCCCCGAGGGAACCATCGCCGTCGAGGGCCGCACTTCGAAGACCAGCCTCAAGGGTGTCTTCGCGGCCGGCGACGTCATCGACCCGACGTACCGCCAGGCGATCACGGCCTCAGGGTCCGGCTGTGTAGCCGCCCTTGACGTCGAGCACTACCTCGCAGACTTCCACGCCTAAACGGCGCGCGCAGCACCCAACCTAAGAGAAAGACAGGGCTATGAGCAACGCAAAAGACGTAACAGACGCTAGTTTCAGCACCGATGTACTGGCTTCTGACAAGCCGGTCATCGTGGACTTCTGGGCAGAATGGTGCGGACCGTGCCGCAAGCTTGGACCGATCCTCGACGAGATCTCCGTTGAATACAGCGAGAAGGTGGACGTCGTCAAGGTCAACGTTGATGACAACCCCGCGATCGCGGCCCAGTACGGCATTACGTCCATCCCCGCCGTCTACCTGTTCCAGGGTGGAGAAGTAAAGGGCACTGTCATCGGGGCACGTCCCAAGCAGTTCTTCGAAAAGGAATTTGCGGACGTTCTGTCCTAGTCTCTGTTTGGTCAGGGCTTAGCGCAGACCAGACCCCAAGGTGGCCTCACTTCCGTCCCAGGAAGAGGGGCCATCTTTTTCTTCGTAGGTGACTTTCGCTGCCTTGGCTGCCAGATAGCGTGAGTTGGTACCGGTAGTCCGAGTTGTTGGTACTGCGTTTCCGTGAAGTTGGTACTGCCGTGGCCTGTGGGTGCTGTGCTGTGGGTGAGGCGGTGCATT